>JANXSB010000413.1 GCA_025352865.1 Chthoniobacter sp.
GAGCAGGGCCGACGTGCCGTCGGTCGAGCCGTCGTCGATGATGAGCAGCTCGAATTCCGGGTGCGTTTGCGCGAGCACCGAGGCGATGGCCTGCGGGAGATAGTGCGCGTAGTTGAAGGCGGGGATGACGACCGAAACGCGATCGGTTTTAGGTTGCGACGGGCCGGTCGAGTTCAACGGTGCGCCGGATTTTTCTCCGCGAAAACGGAGGCTCGCCTACGCATTCTCCAGCGGGTGCTGGTAGTAATAATCGTGCGAGTAATAGTAGTACTGATAGTAGTTTGCCGTCGCGCTGAGGTCGAGGCGGTTGAGGACGAAGCCGTAGAAATTCGCGCCGTTTGCGGCGAGCATGTCGATCGCGGATTTGGCGCTGCGCGCGGGCGTGTTGCCCGTCCAGATGACGAAGAGCACGCCGTCCACGAGCGTCTGCATGATCGAGGTTTCCGAAAGGCCGAGGACCGGCGGCGTATCGACCACGATGCGGTCGTAGCGCTCGCGGAGCGTCTGCATGACCTCGCGGAAACGCGGTGAGCCGAGGAGTTCGGTGCCGCTTTCCAAATGGCGTCCGGCGCTGAGGATGGTGAGGTTTTCCTGGCCGGTGGGGCGGCAGGCTTCTTCGAGCGAGACTTCGTTAAGAAGCACGTTGCTGAGGCCGGGGTCTTTGCGGTAGCCGAAAAGGCGGTGGAGACGGCCGCGGCGCAGGTCGGTGTCGATGAGGAGCGTGCGCGCGCCGGTGTGGGCGAAGGAGACGGCGAGATTCGAGGAGACGACGGTCTTGCCTTCCTTGGGCATGGCGCTGGTGACCATGATGACGTGCGGCTCCTTGGTCATCGAGCCCATCGAAAGGACGTTGGTGCGGATGACGCGGAAGTTTTCGATGAGCGCGTCCTTGTGGCTTTCGTCGCGGTTGATGAGGGCGGCGGCACCAACCGACGAGGCGTCGATCTGCGGGACGATGCCGAGGCCGCGCATGCGAAAGGCGGATTCGACTTCCTCGAGATTGGTGAGGGTGTGGTCGAGATACTCAATGAGGAACGGGACGGCGACGGAGAGGGCGAGGCCGATGGCGAGCGAGACGAGGACGAGCTTGGCGCGGTTGGGCGAAACGGGCCGGTCGCTTTTGTCGATGAGGTCGGCGTATTGCAGATTCACGCGCTCCTTTTCGCCCGCGAACTCGGTGCCTTCCTTTTTGCGATTCATCTCGGCGACATAGGCCTCGTACGGCACCCGCGAGAGATCGTAGAGCGCGACTTGCGCGAGCAGCTTGTCGTATTTCCGTTTGATTTCGTCGTACTCGGGAATCTTCCCTTCGAGGTCGTTTTTCTTGTTGATGGCCTCTTGAAATTCGAGGTCGAAACGGGTCTGCGCGACCTGGTATTCCGCCTCGAGTTTTTCCTCGATGTCGGCGAGGAGCTTCATGGGTTCGGCCAGGTTCTTATTGGCCGGAAGATATTTTTTGGACAGCTCGTCGATGCGCGCTTTCAACTGCTGCTGCTCCTGCAGGAGCGCATCCCACGGGCGGGGCGATTTCACGAGCGAGGGGACGACAATGACGCTGGTTCCATTGGGATCGGCGGGTTTTTTCTCGGCCAGATTATTCGCGCGATCTTCTCCACCGGTCGCCACGGCTTGGCCGACGCGAAGTGGCGCGTCGCCTTTTTCCTCGATCGAGGCGATGAGCGAAAGCTTGGCGACGACATCGTTTTCCAATGCCGGATCCTGCAGCCGGACGCGGACGCGGCCCATTTCGTCGATGCGTGTGCGCAGTCGGGCGAGGTCGTCGGGCAGGGTGTTGATCGACTTGAGGCGGATGAGTGCTTCGGTCAGCCCGCGCGCATCCTGGAATTTGCTTTTGTCGAAGGTCTGCCGGTCGAGACGGGTGAGCACTTCCTCCATTTCCTTGGAGTAGGTTTTGACGATAAGATCGCGGTCTTTAACGCGCTTTTCGGAACGCGAGGTGAGGAATTCGCGGACCATCGTTTCCGTCCATTGATTGGCGAGGTCGGGCGTGGCGACCCAGACATCGACGATCAAATTGCGATCCTCATTGAAGCGCGTCGAAATCTTGGTCAGGTATTTTTCCTGGAGGTCGCGGTTGCTTTCGTCGATGCCGAGCGCATGAGCGGTGCGCTCAAGGATATTCGGCGCGGTGAGCTGCATGGCGACGGTCTGGAGCTGGCTGTCATTGTAAATGTTGCCGGCGTCGAGCGGGCGGGCGAGGTCCTCGACACGGACGAGAGCCTGGGCGTGATAGACGGGCCGGGCGAAGATGTAGAAGGTGAGCCCGCACATGAGCGAGAAGCAGATGAGCAGCGCCATGAGCCGCACGTGCTTGCGGGCGATGGCGAGGTACATGAGCACGTCGTGCAGACTGAAGACGCGTGCTTTGAGTCCGGGAATCATGGTGAAGGGAAAGACGGGAAGAGGCGCTCGGGCAAAGGTGCGCGGGCGGTTTGCGGCGGCGGAAGGTTACGCAGAACGCATCCGCTTGCAGCAAATGATTTCGCGCTCTGGCGGGCCAGAGGCGGGGAAGCGACCGCCTAGAAGCTGAAGAATTTTTCCGGGACGACGACGATGTCGCCGCTCTGCAACTGCACATCGGCCCGGCGTCCTTTCTTGATCTCCTTCACGTTCACGGGGAGCCTGACCTTCGAGCCATCGGGGACCGCGCGGAGGACATAGACGCCGGCTTGATCGGCGAAGCGGGCGAAGCCGCCGTTCTGGAGGATCGCGCCGTAGGCGCTGAGCTTCTCGCCAGCCTTGAGCGGGAAGCTGCCCTGGCGCACCACATTTCCGGTCAGGTAAACAAGGCTGCTCGGGCCGGCTGGGATGGTGATGACGTCGCCTTCGTCGAGGGTGATGTCGGAGGTCAGGCCGCCGCCATCGAGGATTTTCTGGACGTTGACTTCCTCGACGACGCCCTTGTTTGCAGCAATGCGCATGACCCGGACGCGGGTGAGGTCGGCTTTGTCGGTCGTGCCGCCCGAACTCAGGATCACATTGACCAGCGTCGGGGTGATTTTCGTGGGAATATGCCACTGGCCGGGCCGGTTGAATTCGCCGGAGAGGTAGATGAGCGGCCCGTTTTCAATATCCGCACCCTGCACGCGCTCGATCAAGACGGAGGCGTGGTGAAGCTGTGAGCTTTGGAGCGCGCGTTTCACGGCGGCTTCCGCACCGGGAATGGTTTTGCCGGCGACGGCGATGCGACCGACCTGGGGCATGATGATGTAGCCGCCGCGGCGCACCTGGTAGCGTCCGTTGAATGAGGGATCTTCGTTGACGAAGACTTCGAGCGTCTCGCCGGGGACGATGACCTCGTTGCTCGCGGTGACGGCGCTTTGCTGACCCTGCGTGGCGTCGTCCAAATCCTTCTCGACCTGCGCGAGTTGCGCCCGCGTGGCATCAAGGCGGGCCTGCCAGTCTTTGGTTTCCTGATTCAGCCGGTCGGCGGCTTCGAGATTTCCGCCGGCGGTTTGTACCGCGAGCTGTTTCTGCGCGAGATCCAGCTTGGCCTTGGCATAGTGGGCCTCGCCCTCGAGCGTCTGTTTTTTTTCCGTCAGATCCTCGATGTCGCCCGCCGGCTTTTTTACAGACGACGGGCGCACGCGCCCTTCGGATTCCGAGGTCGCGAGCGGCACCGCGGTTTTCTTGAACGGGACCTTCCCGGGAGCAGCGGTGTCCTGCGCCAAAAGCGAATTGCCAAAAGCGATCGCGGCCGTGAGCAGAAGCACGGAAATTCTAGATGGGCGTAGGTGAAAACTCATGACAAAGTGTTTATCGACAGGGGGCTCCCGGGGCGAGCGAGCGTTTGATTACGGACTTTCGCGTGGGTCGTCAACCTTTGATTGGCAAAGGCTGTGCCTGATTGAGCGAAATCGCTTAATTAAAATATTTCGTGAGGCTGAAATAGATCAGATTTTCGTAGTAGCTTTGGTTTTGAAAATCGGAGGTGCTGTCCTGGTATTGGTAGATCAGGCGGGCGAGGAAGGTATCGGTAAAATAATGGGAAACCTCCGCCCGTCCGGTCAGGGTATTGGATTGGCCTCCGGCGGAATCCACGAGCGCGTAGGTGCCGGTCAGAAGGATGTTCGTGCGCGGCCCGGCGCTGATCGAGAAGCGAAGGCCGCTGCGGTATTCGACGCGGGAAAAACCGCTGCTGTTGAGGGCGTGAATATCGTCGCGCAGAAAAAAGGCGTCGGCGATGACTTTGGGGCCGAGGATTTGGCGGATGTCGTAGCCGATGATTTCGTTGATCTCGTCGTGGAAACTGCTGACGGAACGACCAAAAAAGAGCGACTCCTCGGTATAGGGGCCAGCCTGGTGCCGGAGGCTGACTCCCCAAAGGAAAGCGTCCTGATTATTTCCGAAATAGTAGCCGGCCTCGGCGTGGAGTTGGATCTGATCCGTGATCGGGCCGTCCACGCCGGCCCGGATGGTGTGCTCGAAGCTGTTCTCCAAGTCCGTTTTCATGGCCTGATACATGACGAATGGCTTGAAGCGCAGATTCTCCCGCTCGGAGACGAGGCTGACGTTGATTTGATCGCGGAGTCCGGGCAGTCCGCGGTTACCTTGGTTGTACCAGAGGTTCTCGTGCGAGGCCTGGACGCGCAGGCGTGTCTTGCCCACGATCAGTCGGTCGGCCTGTGCGCTGATGACGTTGCTGTAATAGAGGATGCTGGTGTCGCTGCGCTCATTGCTGCTCCGGCTGCTGCTGGCGATCGGATCCTGCGGCGCGCGGAAAACGTAACGGCCCGCCTGGTCATAGCCGTTGAACCCGCCGCCGTTGAAAATAATGGCGTCGTCGCGAACATTGTTCGAGAAGCGTCCGATGCCGATGCGAAAATCGTCGGCGAAAACGACATTCCAGCCGCCGATGACCGTATTCCAAGTGACCTCGGAGCGGACAATGGGTTCGTCGTCGAAGCCCAGCAAATATGGGGCATAAAGACCGAAGCCCGCGATGCCCGCCTCGTTCTGCAAAGGCAGATAGACAAAGGATCCGGAGACCGCGAGGCGCAGCCCCTCGGTGAGCTGCGCGATGATCGCGCCGCTGATCGTCAGGATGCCGATGGTTCCGGATTCGCGGTGCGTCTCGGTCAGGTTGATATTGTCGCTCCAGAGGCCGGCGGCGGAGAGGCCCTGCAGTTTGAAAAAGACCGGGCCGAACTTGAGGTCGGCGTCCTGCGGCTCGAACCCGCGTTGGAGGAGCGGAAATGCGGCGTTGATCGACGGAAGCCCGAGCGTGGCGCGGGCCTCGACGGACTCGGTTTGCGCGGAAGGCGTGACGGCGATCCGGTTGAGGGGATTCGTATAAGGCGCTCCGGTGTCGCGGAAAATTTTGGAATACGACACACCCGGAGTTGGCGGGGTTTGGTAGGCTCCGTATGGAAGGGTGTTCGGTAGGCTTTCGCCGGCCGGGGCGACCGATCCGCTATTGTGGAGCTGCGGCTGCTCGGCCGGTGCCCTGGCGTGCAGGCGCGAACTCGCGTCGAGGCAGGACACCGCGAGGCAGCAGAGGGCCAGTCGGCGAATCAAACCCTCCGCCCCCCCGTTGATCGACCGGACATCGTTGCATGCTTGCTATTTCGATCGCGCTGCAAGCGGATGAAAAAAAGCTGGGCCAGATGCTCCCGCCGAAAAGAAAAAGGGAGGTAGGCGAGAACGCCAAGCAGCGGGATGCAAACGACTGTAGAAAGCCACAATTTCCGCTGCCGCGAGCTGAACGGCTGGGTGTAAATGCTGGTGATCGCGCAGCCCAGAACGACCAGCCAGATCGCGGCCAGGCAAAGCCACACCTGGCCGTTGAACTTCGCGGCATGGAGGTTGAATCGGCTGAAAATATCGCTCATATGGAATGATGGAATAGGGGTGTGTGCCCGGAAACTTTTTTTGCGGGACGCGGCGTCATTTCAAAAGCATGAAAAATAGTTTGGCAAAGCAAATCTTCCGAAAAGCTGAAAGTCGTTCGTGGTGTGGTTGGATTTGCGAGCCGGGCGATGTGCCGTCTTCGGCGGATGGGATATGGAAGCCATAGCACGGAGCGGTTTGCGCTCCCTTTGGATCACGAAACCAATGGGAGATTAGCGGTTTCGTGTCTGTTCGTGTCCGTTTTGGACAGGCGGGCTGTTTGTCACTCCTTGGCAAAGAATTTCGCTCCGCAGGTTGCCACTGGAACCGGGAACCTCGGTCCGACTTAGAATCGAGCGGCTTTGAGCCCTTTGCCATCGGTCAAAAGCGATCCTCTGACAGGGTGCAAAAAAGTCGAAAAGATTTTATTGACATGTCGTTTCACTTTGGCGAATCTCACGCCGCGACAAAAACAGGAGAGCCAGTTGGTTCCCCGAAATTGCTCCCCTCCACAAATCCTTCCACCAAAAACACCACCGCAATATGAAGTCATCCCAACTCCACTCCATCTCACCGATCTCCGTCGTCCCCCGGATTCATCTTTCCAAAAGCGTCACCGTGCTGTTCGCGGCCGCGCTGGCTATGGGCCTTGGCGCTCAGTCCGCACTTGCGCAAGGCGGCTATTATCCGCAGGTGGCTCCGCTTGGCGGTGCGCCGTTTATTCCAAACGGCCTTCCAGTCACCACGAATTTGGAATTGAGTTACATTGAGAGCAAGATGCCCGGCACTGCGACGCTGATCATCCCTGCGATCCTCCCGAAAACAGCGGCTACGCTGGCTGAATATAAGATAGCGGTGCAGGCGGCCGCGAAGGATGCCGCTAGTGGTGCCGCCTTTCCTATAACCGTAGCGTCTTTGTCTGCGGAAGTTGCGAAATACCGGCAGGGGCCACCTTCGCAGGTGGGTGATGGGCTGAGTGCTGTCGCGGCTGGCATCATCTCCTCGGCGAGCGGAACCAAGTCGGCTGATCTTCAGGCCATGGCCTTCAATGCGGCCAAGGTTGATCCGGCGGGTGCAACCGCAGGCGGTATCCTTGCCCAGGCTTTTGCCACGGTCGCGGCGGATAATACTCTGGTTGCCAGCTTGGGTGCAGTGGTGAATAACGCCCTCCTAGGCGCGGTGGCGGGAAATCCTCCTCCGTCAGCTTTGCAGGCCGCTGGCGTCAAGACTTTGGTTGCCAATGCAGCTTCGGCCATTGCGAATGCGCCCGCGGGAAATCCGGCGACGGCGACAAACGCACTGAAGGGTGGTCTGATCACGAATCTCGCGTCAACCGTGGTGCCTGGGCTCGTGGGATCGCCCGCGAATATCGATCAGGCCGCAGCATCTCTCTTGGCGCTTGCGGTGCAGCCTTATGTCAGCCCGGCCAGTATGACGGCGACGCTCAAGGCTGCCGTTCTCGCATCGGACGCAAATTACGGTGCAATCGCCCAGGGTGGTCTCCGGACGAATCCTGCGGCATCTGCAGCCATCAAAGCCGCGCTCGGCACTGCATATACAAACGATTTGGTTGATGCCTTTAATGCGTTCGCTGCCGCCGGCAACGCCGCAGCTCTGGCACTAAGCTATGATCCCGTCGCTGTTGCCGCCGCCGGTGCAACCAAGTTTGGAGCCTCTACTCCGCAGATTGTGAAGGACGTCCTTACTAGCTCGGGTGCCTCGGGTTCTCAGGCGCAGGACATCATTGGTCGCGGTGTGGCCGCCGCAATCGGCACTCCCGCACAGAATGTCGCGACTGCCGCAGTTGGGGCCGGTGGTGCGACGCTGTCTGATGTGACCACCGGGGCGACAAAGGGTGCTCCGATTGGTTCTGCTGGTGCGATCGCCAAGGCGGTGATTGTCGCGGGTGGGCTGACGAATGCGAATGCGACCTCCGTCGGTGGGGCCGCGATCGCTGCTGCGGCGGCGGTGTCGCCGGCGGCCAACAAGCCGGATGCCTACGCGGACATAGCCTATAATCTTTCCGATGCGGTCAAGGGTGCGGCTGCGGCGGTGGGCAATGCGGCGGTGACGGCTGAAGTTCAGGCGATCTTGGTGGTCAACGGTGGGGTGGCGGCGACATCACCCAGTTACGCGGCGACGGTGGCTGCTGCGGCCGGTGCTCCGGCGAATCGTGCAGCTATTCTCGCGGCCGGCAATGCGGCGGTGGCTGGTGACGACGATGCCGCTTCCACGGCTGGCGTCAACCTGCTCGCTGCCCTTACGAATGTCCCGCTTTCGAACTATCAGGCCACGCTTTCCGCAGTGGCGGCTCCGGGGAACGATGCGCGCAATCTCGCGGTGCTTGAGGCGGCCAGCCTTGGCAACCCCGGCGACGCCGCGGGCAGCTTGGCTGCGTTGATCGCCAATACCGGCACCAGCCAGACGGCTTTGACGGCGGCGGCGATCAGCGCCAATCGGGCCCAGCAGACCGGGTTGACGATTGCGGCTGATGTTGCGGCTTACGCCAAAGCCAACCCCGCCGGAAACATTCAGGCGACCATTGGTCGTCAGATTCTGGACAATCCGACTTATGCGAAACAAATCACGGCGGCAGCGACTGTTGTCCTTCCGCAGTTCAGCCATGTTATTGCCCATACGGTGGCCTTCAACCAGCCGAAGACGGCTTCTGATTCTGTGGCCGGCATCTTCCTGCACTCACAAATTACCGTTCCGGGAAAAATGGCCTTCGGTGATCGTCCCGCGGCTGCCGCAGCCATTACTGGGGCTCTGACTACCGGTATTCTCGAATCCATCCTTCCCGCTGCTGATCGGAAGTCTGCATTGCAAGGGGTCGTGGTTGAGGCCGTGAAAGCTCTCGTCAACCCTTTGTATAACGATGCTCAGGGCGGACCCGCTGCATTTAAGGCCAGCGATGGTGGAGTTGGAACCTTTACCTTGGTCAAGTCCAAGGGTGTGGCTGGCGGCATTACCGGATTCGTCGCGCAAATGGTGAATCCCGGAGTCAATGCGATTGACTCCGATACCTTGAATGCCCTCTTCCAAGCTTCCTACAACGCTGGCATCTTGACGGGCACGACCTACACCTTGGACATTGCCCAGGCTGCTGGTCAGGCCTTTGGCTGGGTGACGGGTGTGGCGACGAGCGGGGCGGGTGCGGTGGTGGCCGGCCAAATCGCCAATGCGGTGCGGAACGGTTATCCGGTTCTGTCGCTGGCCAGCATCCAGAATGCAGTGAACTTCGGTATCGACCAAGCGGCGGGCGGGGCGGGTGCTCCGGGAGCGGGTGCTGGCGGATTGCGCGATGTGATCTTTAATCCGGCGGCACCGTACTACGACCATCACAGCGCCTCAGGACGGCCCGTATCGAATATCTTCTCGCTCTAATCGGGAAGAAGGAAAGCCCTTACAACGCCTCTGCGATTCACCTCGCAGGGGCGTTTTCCTTTCCACCAATTGTCCACGAATTTTTCGCTGCATGTGGTAGCGGACGCCTTTCTGAGTCTTCTCCTCGCATTTGCTCTGCACCGAGGTTTTGGTTGAAATTTCATGCTGAATTGCTACGCCAAGCTCATGCTTCGCTGGTGCATCCTCTCCTTCGCGTTTCTATGTTTGATGTTTTTCAGCGAAGCAGGGGTACTAGCACAGGATGAAATCGTCGGCACGCCGTGGACGGGGGAGATGGGTGTGGAGGAAACCACGGAGGACATCATGGCACGGCAGGAGCAGAACAAAGGTACGGCCCCGCTGGCTACACATGTGAGGCTGCGGTTTCACGCGGATCGCACGGGGTTGCCGCAAAATCCGGATTCGCCGGCGGTCGCAAGCTGGAGCACCGAAGCCGGCATGCTGACGGCACCGGCTGCGACGACGAAAACAACTCTGGCTCCCCAGCGCATCCTGGCCCCGCAGACGCTTGGCTTGAACTTCACGGCAGCGACGCTGGCGGATACGGCCGGTTCTTACCCACCCGATACGATGGGTGTGGTGGGTCCATCGCAGTTCATGATCGTGCTCAATGGACGCATCCGCGTCTTTGACAAAGTCACCGGCGTGGTGGGTTCGCTCAATGCAGACCTGGATGTGTTCTTTGCCTCGGTGCGGGGGAGTGATTTTACCGGCGACCCACGGGTGCGCTACGACCGGCTCTCGGGTCGGTGGATAGTCTCATCCTTTACGGATGCATCGGGCTCCAACAAACTGCTCCTCGCGGTGAGTAACAACGGGACGATCAATGGCTCGACGGTGTGGACTTATTTTTCCTTTCAGCAGGATCTCGTCTCGCCCGCAGGTGACACGGGGAACTTTGCGGACTACCCCACGCTGGGGGTGGATGCGAACGCCGTGTACATGGGGGTCGCCGTCTTTACCCCCGCGGGTTCTTTCACGGGCAGCACGGCTTTTGTCATCCGAAAAAGCTCCATCCTCGGTGCAGGGCCGATTGTTGTAAGTGCGTTCCGCAATCTAACGGGCAGCGCCAGCGGTCCGGGGCCGGCCAACCCTCATGGTGCGGATAACTACGACACGGCGGCGACGGAGGGTTACTTCATCGGGACGGATAATGCGAGCACCGGCAAGCTCATGCTCCGGCGTGTGGGCACGCCTGGCGGCACCCCGACCATGACCGCGAACATCCCCATCACCGTGGCCGCCACCAGGCAGCCGATCCCCGTGCCGCATCTCGGTAACAATGACCTGACCAACGGCCTGTTGGATCCCATTGATGACCGCCTCATGGCTGCGCATGTGCGCAATGGCCGACTGTGGACATCGCATGCTATCGGCGTGAATAACACGGGTGTCGCCACCGGCACCATCACGCGCAATGCGGCGCGGTGGTATGAGCTGTCCAGTCTCGGAAGCACCCCCACCGTGGTGCAGTCGGGCACGCTCTTTACTTCCAATGCGAGTAACGTCACCACAGATCGCCATTACTGGATGCCGACGGTCATGGTCTCGGGTCAGGGGCACGCCGCGCTCGGCTTTAGCACCGCCGGCACCAATGAGCGCGCCAACGCGGCGACGGCGGGACGCCTGGCCACGGATTCGCCCGGCACGCTCCAGGCACCGCTTCTCTATACGGCCAGCACCACAGCCTACAACCCTCCGGGCGACGATGGTCTGCCCGCCGGGGTGCGGCGTTGGGGCGACTACTCGATGACAAGCCTCGATCCCTCCGATGACATGACGATGTGGACCGTGCAGGAATTCTGCAACGCCACCAATACCTATGGCGTGCAGGTCGTGAAACTCAAGGCTCCGGCACCCGCGACACCCAGCACGTGCAGCCCCGCGAACCTAGCAGCCGGAGTGACAAATATGAACGTTGTCGTTACCGGCACAAGCAGCGGCGGCAGCGGCTTCTTTGATCCAGGCAGCGGCTTTACCAATCGACTGACAGCAAGTGTGGGTGGCACGGGCGTGGCCGTGAACAGCGTGACCTATACCGACCCCACGCACATTGCGCTGAATGTTACTGTCACAGCCAATGCCGCCTCTGGCGCGCGCACGATCACCGTGGTGAATCCCGATGCGCAGAGCGCGGCGAGCGCGAGCGGCATACTGACCATTGGTCCACCCACGCCGAATATCATCGCCGCCGGGTCGGCGCTGATGGTGGAAACCAGCGTGCCGACAAACAGCGCAATTGATCCTGGGGAAATCGTGACGGTGAACTTCAGCCTGCAAAACAACGGCTCCGCCAACACCTCCGCGGTAACTGCCACCCTGCTGACGACTGGCGGTGTGAAGTCACCCAGCTCCACGCAGAGCTACGGCGCGCTTACGGCGGGTGGCGCGGCAGTTGCCAGGGCTTTTACTTTTACCGCCGACTCCACCTTGGTCTGCGGCACGACATTGACCGCCACGCTGCAGGTCCAGGACGGAGCAGCAAACCTCGGTAACGTGACCTTTACCTTCACCCTCGGCACCTTAGGCGCTGTGCTCACGCAAAACTTCGACGGAGTGACTGCGCCCGCTCTGCCTGCTGGCTGGACCACGAGTGCGAGTGGAGGGCAAAACGCGTGGGTTACTTCCAGTAATACACCCGACACCGCGCCCAATGCTGTCTTTTCCACCGATGCCTCCACTGCCGGGGTCAATGAACTCGTCTCACCCATCGTTGTCTCGCCCACGCAGGTTAGCTTCCGGCACAAGTATGATCTCGAGAGCGGCTTCGACGGCGGCGTGCTCGAAATCAAAATCGGCGCAGGGAGTTTCACGGACATTGTTACTGCGGGGGGAAGCTTTACTGTTGGCGGTTACAGCGGCACACTGAGTTCCGGCGGCAGCACCAACCCACTCGGTGCAAGCCGGGCCGTGTGGACGGGCACTGTCGCGAGTTATCTCACCAGCACCGCGACACTGCCCGCCAGCGCGGTCGGACAGAACGTGCAGCTCCGCTGGCGCTGCGGCACCGACTCGAGCTCGGGACTTACCGGCTGGCGTGTGGATACCGTCGGTGTCAGTGGCTGGACCTGCGTCGGCTGTCCGGCCAATCTCGCCGTGAACACGACTGTCTCGCACGATCCCGTGCTGTCCAGTCAGAGCCTTACCTATACCATCACGGCCAGCAACACGGGCACCAGCCCGGCGAGTGGCGTGATCCTCACGGAAACCCTGCCGGCCAGCGTGAACTTCCTTGGCGCGGCCAGCACCCAGGGCAGCTACACCCAGACCGGGAGCACCCTGAACTGGACTCTCGGCAACATCGCCAGCGGGGCCAGCGTGATACTTATCGTGGTGATCCACCCCACGACTGCAATCACTCTCACTCACACCGCAGTCATTGCCGGTAATCAAACCGATCCCGTCGCCGCAAATAACACCAAGACACTTAATACCAGCGTCCTGCTAGACACTGATAGCGATGGCATTCCCGATTCCTATGAAACCGCGCATGGGATGAATCCAAATGATGCCAGCGATGCGGCATTGGATTTCGATGGAGACGGTTTCACCAACTTGCAGGAATACCTCATCGGCACCGACCCGCAGTCCCACGCCAGCGCTTTCACCATCACGCCTGTGAGCAGCGGGAGCGACATTAATGTCAGTATCGTCACCGCTGTCGGAAGGACCTATCAGATCGAATGGACCGATGACCTGACCCTGTGGAATCTGTTGCAAGGCGGCATAGCCGGGACGGGCGCGACCGTGACTCTGACCGACACCGGAGCCGCCACCCTGACCCAACGCTTCTACCGCGCTTCAGTCTTCGTTCCCTGATCGTGCGGAGCCTGCAAATTCCAGGCTTTCAGGCTGCGGATTTGGGCGTCGAAATCGAAAGACGGAAGCTGATGAATCAGTCGAGCCGTTTACGTTGAAGCCCATCTTTCTCACCTTGGGGATCTGGGAGAACTTGCTGATTTTGTTCGGTTGTTGATTTGGTCTCTGCGGCGGCGTTTGCGCAGAGGCCGCACCGGGTTTCCGTCGCAGGTTCCGACTAGGCCGGAAACGGGCGCGGAAAATTTCTCACAATTTCTCTTGCAGCCCGCGGGCTAATTTGGGACGACTTGGGGCGGTTCGGGTCGCATAGGGTTATCAGCTCGAACCACAACCCGCTATGGCCACCAAAAAAGAGAACTCCGACGCTCCTGCGTCCGACGCCCCTGAGTTCACGGGGGAGTTCCGCCATCGCATCGAGGGAAAAAACCGCATCACCATTCCAGCGGCGTGGCGGTTTGAGGAGGAGGTCGATTTGTTCATGATCCGCAGGACGCTCGAAAAGTGCATCGCGGTCATGACGCGTGCTGAGGTCAGGCGGATCAAGGCGAAGACCGAGGGCATGTCGCCCGCAGAGCGCACGCATTTTCTCCATTTCTTTGGCCGCAATCTCCGGCAGGTCACGCTCGACAAGGGAGGCCGCATTTCCATTCCCGATGAATTTTGCAAGCGGCTTGGGATCGAGGGAGAGGTCATGCTCTCGGGCTCGGTCGAGACATTCAACATTTGGAACGTCGCGGATTTCGAAGCGGCGCATCCTGAGGATGAGGAACACAGGGCGCGGGTGTTGGGGGGCCAGGGCATATGACTGCGGCTTCGGAAACTTTCACGAGAA
>JANXSB010000438.1 GCA_025352865.1 Chthoniobacter sp.
ACCTCGGGCGCGCTCATCTGCGGCTTGTAGTCGTATGTCGGCACGTCCTTAGGCGACGGCACTATGATCCGGTCCTCGCCCGCGAACGGCTGCTCCACGCCGCCATTAAAAAAGAAAGTGACGTGCGGATATTTCTCCGTCTCCGCGATGCGCAGTTGCTTCAGCCCCGCGGCGCTCACGACTTCGCCGAGGATGTTTTTCAGCGACTGCGGCGCGAAAACCACGGGGCAGCCGTAGGTCTCGTCGTACTCCGTCAGCGTGACGTAATGAACCGCCGGCACGACCTCGCGATCGAAGCCCGCGAAGTCCTTTTGCAAAAACGCCAGCGAGAGCTGCCGCGCGCGGTCGGCGCGGAAATTGAACCACAGCACCACATCGCCATCGCGCACGCGCTGCTCATTGGCGTGGTTGAAAATGAGCGGCTGGAGAAACTCGTCACCGCGCGGCTCGGCGGCGTAGGCGTGGCGCACGGCCTCGCTCGGCGTTTCTTTGGAAACCGGCCCGCGGCCAAGCACGATGGCGTCCCACGCCAGCTTGTTGCGCTCCCAGCGCTTGTCGCGGTCCATCGCGAAATAGCGCCCGATGACCGTGGCAATCTGCGCCCCGCTCGGCTGCAACCCCGCCTCGACGTGCGCCAGAAAATCCGCCCCGCCCTTCGGCGACGTATCCCGCCCGTCCGTGATCGCATGCACCAGAATGTCCGTCACACCCGCGCTTTTCGCCGCCGCCGCCAGCGCGATGAGATGCTCCTGATGCGAATGCACCCCACCATCGCTGACCAGCCCGAGCAGATGCAGCCGCCGCCCGCGCGCCTTGGCAAACGCCGTCTGCAGCACCGGGTTCGTCGCGAGTTCGCCGTCGCGGATCGCCTTGTTGATCCGCGTCAAATCCTGGTACACCACGCGCCCCGCGCCGAGGTTCAGGTGGCCCACTTCCGAGTTGCCCATCTGCCCGTCGGGCAGACCCACATCCATCCCGCTCGCGCTCAGCGTGGCGTGCGGATACGTGGCGTAGAGGTGATCGTGGAAAGGCGTGTGCGCGAGCAGCGTAGCGTCACCATTTTCCACTGCATGCTTGCGCCCACCGGGATTGATCCCCCAGCCATCGCGAATGATGAGAACGACAGGTTTTTTCGACATGAGGCGCGTAGGAAACCACCGCCGCACGCCACGGCCAAGCGCGGAGTTGCGGGTTACTTTTCCTCCGCTGCAGCGAGCTGGCTGGCGAACGTGGCGATCATTTCGCGCTCGCTGCTTTCGTCGAAAGGCAGGTCGTTGATGAGCGCGAGGCTGGCACTGCGGTGGAGGGCGAGGTCGGCTTCGCGGCGGTAGGCGGTGGCGATGGTGGCGCGGAAGGCGGCGTCGGACGGCAGCCCCTCGGTGGCGCATTGGCGGAAAAGTTCGGTGGCGACTTCGGCGGCCATCGCGGCGAGGGCGGTGGTGGCAGGCTGGTGCCGGTGGTCGTAGCCCGCGCCGCCATCCACCTGGCAGACGGTGCGCGGATCAAGGTGGCGGAAGACTTCGCAGAGCTGGCCGATCTCGAGGCCGTAGCCGGGGGCTAGACGCAGCGCGGCAGCGGTCTCGCGGGTCATGGCGGCTTCGCCGGAAAGCGGGTAGCGGAAGCTGAGGAGGAAATCGAGCAGCGGCTGATGTCCGGCCACGCGCAGCAGCGCGTGGAGCAGCGGCGCGAGGAAGAGCCGCGAGACGCGGCCGTAGAGCCGGTCGGTGACGCGCGGGTAGTACATCTTCGCAAACGCAAACCCGAGCCGCGGCTCGGCCACGGCGTAGCACAGCCGCGCGAGGTCGCAGCGGCGGAAGCTCGCCACATCGCAATCCTGCGTGGCGATGATCGCGCATTCGCCTTCGCTGACGAGATGCCGCAGCGCCGCGTCCACGTTGCCGCCTTTCCCTCCGATCCGCGGCGGAGCCGGTAGAGACGGCACTCCGTGCTGTCCGACGGGCGAGCGAAGCGAGGTGGGGGGCGCTTCGGCTTTCGCGTCCACCCCGCCCGCCGCCTCGCTGCGCTCGCCCCGGACGGCACGGAGTGCCGTCCCTACCGCGCTCGGCGCATCGCAGTCATTCCACAGAAAGGTCCGGCGCATCGGCAGCGCGGCGAAGAGTTCCTGCGCGCGGGCGAAACCGGCGGCGTCGATCCCATTCATGCTGACCACGATTTCGCGGAGAAAGTGCGGCCCTTCGCCCAACTCGGCTACGATGTGCGCGAGCGCAGGCTTTTCCAAATCCGCGCCATGACACGGCAGCACCAGCGCGATGGGCCGCTCGTGCGCGAGCACCGCCAGCTCGCGCTCGATCTTCGCGAGGTGCGTGTCGTTGAGCCGCTGGAACGTGGTGATGAGACCGGTCTGGGCGAAGTCACTCACGGACTCTCCAGCGGTTCGTCGTCCTCCACTTCATCCTCGATTTCCTCTTTCATTTTCCTCGAGAGGAAGGGGCGCAGGAAGCCGTAGAGCAGGTAGGCGATGAAGATGACGGCGGGCATCCACTGGTAATGGAGCGCGGTGAAAATGAGCACACCGACGATGGCGATGAACTTGGGCAGCGAGCGGGTGGAGCGCAGGTTCAGGGCTTTGAAGCTCGGGTAGCGGAAGCCGGAGAACATCATCCACGAGAGGAAAATCATGAGCGGCGGGAGCACCCATTTGCCGGGGCCGAGCTCGCGGTTTTTTACATCGAACCACAGCAGGCAGAGCGTGACCGAGGCAATGACACCGGCGGCGGCGGGGATCGGGAAGCCTTTGAATTCCTTGTTCGCGGCGGCGGAGTTGGCGGCGGCGAGGCAGTTGAAACGCGCGAGCCGCAGCGCCCCGCAGACGAGGTAGAGCGAGGCGATGAGCCAGCCGGCGCTGCGA
>JANXSB010000458.1 GCA_025352865.1 Chthoniobacter sp.
ATCGAAAATCTCCGGCTCCGCCCACACGTCCGCGCTGTAGTAGCTGACTCCAAAGGGGATGTCGCCCATGAGCGCCACGCCCTTCGCGTCGGCGTATTTTTTCACCGCCGCCCACTGCTCCCACGCCAGCCATTGCACGTAGCGGCGAAAGCGCATCCGCAGCTCGATCTCGCGCTGCCGCGCCGCGGGCTGCGCCGCCAGCCAGTGCCGCGCACTCGGGCCGTAACGCTGCTCCTCGGGCCACGCATCCCAGCGCTCGCTGCCGCCGTTCATTTCCATGAGCACGCGAAAGAGCGCGTAGTCCTCCAGCCACGATTTTTCCTCGCGGCAGAATTTCCGATAGCGCCGCAGCCGCACGCCATGACTGCGCCACGTCCGCGCGAGGAAATTTTCGAACGCGCGAGAGAGCAGCTTTTCGCGCAGCCCTTTGACCAGCGGATACGCCACCGGCCCCGCGTTCAGCACCGCGAGGTCGACGCCCTGCGACGCGTCCGCGATTTCCTCCGCGCTCAAATCCGGCACTGCCGCGGGCGTGATCTCGATCGTCACCGGCTCCAGCGCCACGGACGAAATCGCGTTGTAGGGCGAGTTGTCATTGCCGGTCTCATTGACCGGGAGCAATTGCACCATGCCGAAGCCCTGCTCCGCCGCCCAGTCCACCAGCTCCCGCAGCGCGCCCACGTCCCCGATCCCGAGATCGCTTTTTCCGTGCAGGGCAAAGAGCGGGACGAGCAGGCCGGCGAGCGGTTTGTCGGGAGTGAGTTCCATAAAGCTCGCGAGTTTCAAACAGCCCGCGCCCCGCGCCGCAAGCCCCGATGCGGATGAATATATTTGTCTTCGCCGTCGTGATGCAAATGATGCCGCCCGGCTTTCGCACCAACCCCGAAACAACATGAAACGTCTCCTCCGCTCCACCGCCATCGTCACCGCCCTCGCTCTGGCTGGCTGCTCCTCCGATCCGGCCACCTTTACCACCTTCACCCATCGCGGCGGCAGTCCGAAAGGGGTTGTCACGGCCGCGGTCGCGCCGCATTACACCGACGCGCTGGCTTTAAATTATGCCAATTTCGTGGAGTCCGAATTCCGCGCCAGGGCGACCGGCGCACGCTACAGCCGCGAGGGCACTAACACCGCGCTGGCCGGGCTTTCCGGTTTCACGGCGGCGGCCGGCACACTGGCCTATAGCGCCTCCACGGTGACAGGACTCGGCATGGCCACCGCCGGCATCGTGGAACTCCAGCATATCTTCGACGCCAAAGGTCGCTCCAATGCCTACTCCGAGGCCGCGCTGCGCATTCATTCGGCGATCAAGGACTTCGTCGCCCTGAATCTCAATCACGTCTCCGACAAAGAAATCACCGCCAACGGGTGGACCCTCGCCAATATCGTGCAGGCCAATGCGGACATGGTGAACAAGGTTTTGAACGGTCATCTGCCCACGCCGGAAGATCTGATCCAAGCGACCGAGCCGATGACCACGCGGGGAGCGACTTCCCAAGCCACGGGAACGACACCCGCGAACAATATCCCAGCCAGCACGATGCGGATGAAAGCGCCGCTGCCCGCGGCCAGCCCGCGCGAAACGAGAGACCCCAATGCGCGCGCCAGCAACACCAATGAACTCCCCGCCGGAGTGGTGCGCGCCCGGAAACAGTTGAGCGCGTGGGTGGACGCGCAGGACAAGGCCGGAAACATCCCCGCGATGCGCCAGTTCCTCACCGACACGGAGCCGGAAGCCCAGGTTAAAGACGCGGCACTCGCCGATACCATCCGCGACCTGATCGCCGGTGCGACCACACCGGCCGGGCTCCGGCCTTTGCTGGTGGCGGCCGGACTGGAACCGGCCACGCCATCCGAATCTGCTCCGAAGAAAAAAAAGGCTCCGCTGCCCGCACCCGGACAGCGCGAATAGGCGGGGCCGCCCGATCCTCGGAAACTTTCCAAATCCACCGCAAACCAACCCAACAATATGGCCGAATTTCGCCGCCGACTGGAACTGAGCGTAACGCTCAAAGCACTGCAAACCGCCATCCGCAACGAAGAGAGCGCGGGCTTCCTTCTCAAACGCTTTTCGATCACCAGCGACCTGCTGGCCAACCAACTGGTGGTCGAAGGCGGAGCGCCGCCGGAGGCCGAAATCGAAGTTCAGGATCTCGCCGCGTCCTCGGTGGACGAAGCCACCGCGAAGGCGGAAACTCTCCACGAGAGCCTGCCCGAAGACGGCGGCGTGGTGGCTTTCGGCGAAGTGTCGATCGAGGGCGAATTGAAATGGGTCGCGGCCTTTCGCCAAAAGGGAGTGGGCGTGGAAGTGGCCGCGCAACCCGCCGGCCAGGTGCCGCGGCTGCCGGACTACGCCGCGGGACTGCTGGAGCCGGCCCAGGGCGTGCCGTGGGCCAAGGCTCGCGCGCAAGCCGCCGCGGACAACTACGAGGGTTGCTTTCCCGGCAGCCTGCACCTGTTTGAAAATCTGGTGGCGATGCCCAACGGAGTGACGACCGCACTTTTCTACGAGAGCAAATTCTCCATCGACAACGACGGCATCGGCGGCAACGACGCCGGCGACGCGCACCATCAGGGGCACACCACTTTGCGCGACGCCCTCGGCAAAAGTCTGAACGCGGATCGCGATTCCTTTGGCGTCATCCCGCTCGATGCCGATGAAGCGCGCGCCGCGCACGCCGCCGATTCACGGGTCGCGTTGAAAATGGCCGGCGTGCCGGACTTCACGGCGCAGTTCGGCCTGCGGATAGGCGACCTCGGCGTGGCCTTCTGGCGGCAGGCGGCGACCGGCCAGGTGCGGCGCACGTTTTTCATCTATGCGGACAAAGGCCCGGCGAACAAACTCGGCGAGGGTTCGGTGAAAATGGCCCGCGAACTGGGCATCAATTCGGATCCCAATAATGGCGGCTTCGAGGCCGGCGAAATGAAAGCCATGAAAAAAGGCGCGGTGCATATTGGTTTTCCGGGCTCCGGCGAAAATTTCATGGCGGGGAGCAACCAATCGCGGCTGGTTCCGGCCCAGATCGAAACCGCGGCCCAGGCTTGCTTCGATGCCTTTCTCCGGCAGCCAGTGACGAGCGCCATCCCGCGCGCTGTGCTGGCCGGCGCGCTCAGCGACGAAGTGGACATTCCCGCGGTGAATCTCATCAATCGCGGCCTGACCCCAGCCTCGGAAAAAACCATGCTGGACAAATTTGGGCGTCCCGGGCGGCTGACCGACGATTGCAGTGCGCCGAGTCCCGCCCTCGCGCCGCTCATGGTGCAGGACTTCGATGTGGGGCCATTCAAAGTGAGCGGCATGCGCGCCGCGGCCGAACTGCTCAAGGCCGCCCTGGACGAGGTGAAGAGTCTTTCTCCCGAAGTCCACAAGGCCCTCCGCAACGACGGCCTAGGCATGCAATGCGTGCGCCACCGCCGGCACAACCAGAACGGATTTTCCAACCACAGTTGGGGCACTGCCATCGACCTGAAATTCGGCGACAGCGAGGTCGATTTTGGCAAGCCAAAGACGCAGCGCGGTTTCCTCGCGCTCTACCCGAGTTTCAACAAATTCGGCTGGTTTTGGGGCGCGGAATTCAGCGGCGATTCCGTGGACAGCATGCACTTTGAACTTTCCGAAGAGGCGATCGCCAAAATACCGAAGCCGGCTTGAACCGCACTCGCCCGCCGGGCTTTCAGCCGAGCAGCCCGGCGACTTCCTGCTGCA
>JANXSB010000483.1 GCA_025352865.1 Chthoniobacter sp.
CTGCTCGGCGTCCACGTCGTCGGCGAGCAAGCCACCGAGCTGGTCCACATCGGCCTCATCGCCCTCCTCTCCGGCGGCGGCGCCGAGCTTTTCAGCAACGCCTGCTTCAACTACCCCACCCTCGGCGAGCTCTACAAAACGACGACGTATGACGCCATCATGCAGCGCTTCCGCGCCGCCAGTAGCGAATCATCCTCGCGCTGAGCATGAAAAAAACGCCACTATGGCAACAGAAAACAAAAACTTCACGACGTATGGTTTCCATTTTTCAGACTGCCTCTGGCTCCTGGCATGTGCTTTCCATTTTGCAGGCCGCTAGTTGGTTGATTGGCGCAATTGTTACTGGCGGCTTCATGTTCGCCAATCTGAGGGTCAATCGAGATGACCGCATCAAAGCGTTCGAGAAGGATCAGCAATCCCAAATCAAGATTGCACAGTTGGAAGAAGTCACACGGACCAAGCCGCTGAAAGAGAGGGTTGTGCTGTTTCTCAACAAGCTTGATCCAACAATCATTCCAGCACTCAAAAACGGTAAATCAGATTTCATGCTCCGACCGACCCACGCTCAAGCCAGTGATTTGCAGTCTCTCACCGCAGAAGATGTTAACGGTACGTTTATTACGTTCCTTCCCTCTACGAATGTTATTTTGGATGGCTCTGGAAGAGTGACCGAGATGGGTTTTCGGCTCACACCTGCGGTGGCCCAATAGCTTTTTCCTCGTTCCCAAGCTCCAGCTTCGGAACGCACTTGGGAGCGAAGCTGGGCTTCGCAGGCGAGAGCGGAGCCGCTGGCGAGGCCACGACCCAGCACCCCCACCCGCTGCTTTTTTTGACAGGATTACGGGATTAAACGGATGGGATAGGATTGGGGGAAACCAACCCATCCCGTGAATCCTCTTAATCCCGTAATCCTGTCAAAAAAAAATGGCGCATCGCGGCGGGCCACTGGACGCGGCGGAAAAAGCGCCGATGATTTCCGTCATGCGCACGCTCCTTCTCCCTCTCGGCTGGCTGCTGCTCGCGGCCAGCGTTTTCGCAAAACCCTACGAAGCGGAGATCGCCGCTTACGACGCCATGCTCGCCGCCGTGCAGCCGGGGCAGACGCCGTCGCCGGAGCGCGCAACGTCCTTTCCGGCAATCCCAATCAAGGCCTGACGATCAGCGGCGCGGGCACGAGCGGCAATGTGGCGCTCGGCAACTACGTGGGCCTGAACGCGGCGGGCACGGCGGCGGTGCCAAACATTTTCGCGGGCGTGGAAATCGGCAACGGCGCGCAGAGCAATGTGATCGGCGGCACCACCGCAGCGGCGCGCAACATCATCAGCGGAAATCAGATTCAGGGCGTGGCGCTCGACGGCACGGGCACGAGCAGCAACCGCGTTTCGGGAAACTACATCGGCACGAATCCCGCGGGCACGGCGGTCATCGCGAACGGCTCTCCCGGCGTCGAGATTTTCAGCAGCGCGACGGCGAACACCATCGGCGGCACCGCGCCGGGCGCGGGCAATGTGATTTCCGGCAACGGCTCGCGGAATATCACGATCACCGGTGCGAACAGCAACGTGGTCGCCGGAAATTTCATCGGCCTCAACGCCGCGGGCACCGCTGCGCTCACGAACGCCGGGCCGGGCATCCAGATCTTCGGCGGCGCGCAGGGCAACACCATCGGCGGCACGAGCGGCGGACGGAATTACATCTCCGGCAACAACGGCGCGGGCGTGACGATTAGCGGCAATCCGACGAGCGGAAATTTCATCGTCGGCAATTCCATCGGCGTCACGCCGACGGGAGCCGTGGTCGCCAACACCAATGCAGGAATCTACCTTTTTGCGGACGGCTCCGGCGGCCCGCAAGGCAACATCATCGGGGGCAGTGCGCCGGGCGCAGCAAACTTCATCTCCGGGAATGGCGGCGCGGGCGTCCGCATCGACAACAACGGAACGATCAACAACCGCATCAGCGGCAACTCCATCACCGCCAATGGCGGACTCGGCATCGATTTATGGAACGATGGCGTGACGGCCAACGACGCAGGCGACGGCGACTCCGGGCCGAACAATTTGCAAAATTTTCCCGTCATCACGGGCACCGTCCTCGGCACCGCCACAGTCGTCAGCGGCACGCTCAACAGCACCGCGAGCACGACCTTCCGCATCGAGTTTTTCGCCAACGCGGCCGGCGACGCCTCGGGCAGCGGCGAAGGCCAGAACTTCATCGGTGCGATCAACGCGACGACCCTCGCAAATGGCAACGCCACGTTCACCAACATCGCCCTCCCGGCCATCGTTCCCGCCGGACAAAAGATCAGCGCCACCGCCACTGACCCCACCGGCAACACCTCCGAGTTTTCTGCCACCAACACCGCCGCCTCGACCGTCACCACCACCGATGCGGACAGCGACGGCCTGCCGGACAGCTACGAGACGGCGCACTGGCCCCTGGTTTCCACGACCACCGGCCTCGCCGACAGCGACGGCGACGGCATGACCAACGCGCAGGAACTCCGCGCCGGCACCGACCCGCGCAATGCCGCCAGCATCCTGCGCCTCGGCCCGCCCGCAACCGTCGGCTCCGACAAAACGCTCAGCCTCCCGAGCGTCCTCGGCATCACCTACCGCATCGACTACGCCGACGACCTCCTCTCCGCAAACCACTGGCGCACACTCACCGACCAAATCCCCGGCACCGGCAGCGCCATCACCATCACCGACCCCGGCGCCGCCGCGCTCACCCAGCGCTACTACCGCGCCGTGGTCGTGCCGTGAGAGGCCGGCAAAGCCAAAGCTCAGCTCAGGATGACGGGTTTTTGGGGCGCTGCGCGCGTTCAGTTCCCGCGCAGGCTTTCGAGGTAGGCGAGGAGGTCGGCGAGGGCTTCGGGCGGGAGGGCGAGGGTGAGGCCGGGGGGCATGATGGAGGTCTCGACGGGCTTGCGCGATTTGATGTCGGCTTTCCTGACGACGTGCGGCTGGAGGTCAGCGCCGAGGAGGGTGAGGGTGTCGTCGGTGTCTTTGCGGATGGCGCCGGCGAAGAGGTCGCCGGCTTTGGTCTCGACGATGATTTGCTCGAAGCCGAGGGCGATGGTTTTGCCCGGCTCCATGATGGAGATGAGAAGGTCGCCGCGTTTGTACACGCTGCCGACGAGGGTGAGGTCGGGGCCGACTTCCGCGCCGAGGCCGCGGACTTTGTGGCATTGCGCGCAGATGCCGCCGAGCGGGCCGGTGGGGTCGTGGAAAATCTTCTCGCCGCGTTTGGCGTCGCCGCGGTGGGTCCAGGTGCCGTCGGCGTTTTGCGCGAGGACGTAGGCGCGCTGCTTCGCGTCGGGCGCGTCTTTGGGCGGAGTGAATTTGCCGCCGTCCACGCCGGGGATGCGTGCGGCGAATTCCCACGCGCCGCCGATGTTGCCGATCTTCACGAGGAGCGCGTTTTTTCCCGCGATGAAATGCAGCGGCACTTCGTCCTTGTCGGCTTCGTAGCCGCGCGAGCCCGGCCCGGAGTCATGCACTTTCGCGCCATTGAGCCAGACGGCGATCTGGTCGTCGCTGCCGCAAAGCAAGTGGGCATCGGCCTCGGCGGGCGATTCGATCTCGGCGAAGGCGTAGGCGCAGACCATGCCGGCGGTGTGGTAGATTTTGGCGAGGTCGAGATGGCCGGCGTCGTTGTCGGCGGTGACCTCGCGCCAGGTGGTTTCGTGGCCCTCGGCGTCAAGGTATTTGGAAGACAGGCTTCCAGCCTGTCCGGGCAGACGGGCCTCCGGCCTGTCGTCGGCGGGCTCGACAGCCGAGACGGCTGTTTGCCCTGACAGGCGGGACGCCTGTCTTCCGAGGATGTCGCGCTCCGGCGGATGGACAGCGGCCCAGACGTTTTCAAAGGGGCCGATCATCTTCCATTTCACGATCGCCCCGCTGTCGAAGGCGGCGCGGATTTCGGGTTCGTATTCGCGGGGGCCGATGCTGATGATGGCGCTGATGGCGGTGTCGCGGAAATCGGCGTCGGCCTTTTCGTCGAGGGCGATGGCGGTGAAGACGCTCATCGCCTCGGGATCGCGCTGCACGCCGAGGGTTTCGATGAGCTGGCGGCGCACCGCTGGATCGGTCTCGGCGGAAAGCCGCGCGCGCAGCGCAGCGAGCGCGGCGGCAGCCGCGCGGTAGGAACGGCTCTCCGAGCTGTCCGCGGAGATGTCATTTTTTGGGGAAGCGTCTAGAGTTGGCGACGCGTCGCGGACGGCACGGAGTGCCGTCCCTACCGGCGCTGCC
>JANXSB010000484.1 GCA_025352865.1 Chthoniobacter sp.
CGCGCAGGACGCCGCGCCCGCCGAAATCCACGCGCTGCGCGACCGCCTGCTCGACGCAGTCAACAAAGCCGACTTCGACAAAATGGCCGCGTGTCTCGCCGTGAACGCCGTCATCACCTACCAGAACGCCGAGGTCGCGCGCGGTCGCGACGGCGTGAAAGCATTCCTGATCGAGAAGACCGGCGGCCCGGAAAAAATCGTCGAGAACTTCCACGCCGACGTGAAGACCGACGACATCACCTTTCTCCCCGGCGGCACCACCGCGCTCGCCACAGGCAGCTCCGCGGAGACTTACAAAATGGCGCACGGCGCAGACCTCGCGCTCGATGGACGCTGGACCGCCACGCTCGTGAAAGCCGATGGCCAGTGGCTCGTCGCCGCGCTGCACTGCTCGACGAATCCGTTCAAGAGCCCCGTCGTCGAGGCCACGAAAAAAGCCGGCGTCACCGCCAGCATCGGCAGCATCATCATCGGCCTCATTGTCGGCTGGCTGCTCGGGCGGAAGCGGGTGTTTTGAAAGACCGTCGGAGCCTTCGCCGGGCTACGCTCAAAATCACTGCTCCACCGCCGGAGCCGCTGGCCCTGGCGGCGGCGTCTCATTCCCCTTGGTCAGCTTCTGCTTTGCTGCCTCGATCTTCTCCGCGACTTTCTTGTTATCCTCGAGGGCCAGGGACTTCTGCCACGCGCTCAAGGCCTCGGCGGTTTTACCGAGCTTGAGGTAGGCTTCGCCGATGTGGTCGAGCACGGTGGCGTCGTCTTTCTGCTCTTCGAGGAGGACGTTTTCCTGCGCGTGGAGGAGTTCCTTGAGCGCATGCTCGAAGTCGCCTTTGCGAAAGTAATACCAGCCGAGACTGTCGATGTATTCGCCTTTGTCCGGCTCGATGGCGATGGCCTTCTTAATCAGGTCGCCGGCTTCGTCGAGGTGCTCGTTCCGGTCGGCCCACATATAACCGAGATAGTTATAGGACTGCGCGTTATTCGGTTCGAGTTCGATGCTGCGCTTGAGCAGCTCGGCGGCTTTGTCAAAAAGGCCGGCCTGCTCGGCGGCGGCTCCGTAGCTGAAATAGAACTCGGCATTGAGCAATTCCTCATGGCTGGCCTCGGCGAGCGCTTGGGCGTCGGAGAAGGCGGCGAGGGCTTCGTTGTGGCGTTTCGCCATGCTGAGGGCCATGCCGAGGATGTAACTGAGCGCGGGGCGCTCGGCGTATTTTTTGCGCGCGGCCTGGAGGATGTCGATGGCGCGGTCATAGTGCTTCGTGCGGAGCAGGAGCAGACCGAGGCGCTCGTGGCTCACCGGGTCGCGGTCGTCGAGCATCAGGCTGTGCTCGAAGTTGGTGAGGGCTTTTTCGAGGTTGGGGTCGGCATTTTTCCCGTTGCCAGCCGAGCTGTTCATCTCGGCCTTTTGCAGGTAAAGCTCACCGAGCAGTTCATAGGTCTCAAAGCGGAGCGGGCTGTCTTTGATGATGTCTTCGAGCTGCCGGATGGCTTCGTCGCGCTGGTCGGTGACGAGGAAGCTGCGGGCGAGTTTGTCGCGGACGTTGTTCAGTGGCGGGTCGTCGGCGTCCTGTTTGAGACTGAGGATGGCGAGGTAAAAGGGGATGGCTTCCTTGACTTGTTTCGAGAGGACGAAGTAGTCGGCAACCTTCGTCAGAATCTGCGCGTCGCCCTTCCCGAGTTCCGCGGCCCTGCGGAAAGCGGCGTTCATTCTCTGGAGCTGTGCAGGCTCGGCGGCACCATCCTCTTTCAGCCAAAGCCGCTGCTCGAGTTCGCCGAGTTGCGCCCAGTATTTCGGCACGGAGCTGGCCGATTTTGCGGCGCGGTCGAGGAGTTCCCCGGCCTTCTTTTCCTGCCCGTTCGCGGCGTAGAGTTCATACACGGCTTGAAGCGCGGCAAAATTTTCCGGCGCGAGCGCGAGCGCTTGCTCGGCGTATTTGATCGCGAGGTCGGGCTTGTTCAGGTTCTTCGCGTAAAGCTGCGAGAGGTAGATGCAGGGCAGCGGCTCTTTGGGCGCGGCTTTGATGGCGTCCTTGAGCACCTGGATGGCGGCCGACGGGTCGTTCCGGCGCGCGAGTTCGTAGGCCACTTTGACGGCGAGTTCGGGATTGCCGGGATCGAGGTCGAGCGCCTTGCGATAGCTCTCCAGCATTTTCTCCTGATCGGAATTTTCCTCGGCGACAAAGCCCTGCGCAAACGCGGCGAAGGCGTCCGCCTTTTTCTCATCCTCGATTTTCAGCGCGAGGTCGGGCGCGTTCGGGCGGCCGGGCGAGGGAAAGGCGTCGGCAAACTCCGGCGCACCTTTCGCGGCCGGAGCGAGCGGTGCGGAAAGCGCCGGCAGCTCCGTGGGAGCGGACTTTCCGGGCGCGCGATGCACGGGCGTGGCGGCGATGGGTTCCTTCGCGGGAACCTTCGGTGCAGGCGTAGCGGACGCTGCTTTTTCCGCAGGTTTCGCGGGCGCTTTTGCGGCGGGAGACGGCCTGCCCGCTTGATCCGCGAGCAGCGGAGTGGCGATGAGTGAACAGCCAGCAGCGAGCGTCCAACACCCTTTTTTAACCCTGGCAAAGCGGCGCGAATTCATGCCGCGCACTCTAGGCGCTAGGACTTGTAGCGCAAACGCTTCTTGTGGCGGTTTTCCTTCATCCGCTTCTTGCGTTTGTGCTTGGCGATTTTGGCCTTCCGGCGCTTTTTGAGTGAACCCATTTGGAGGTGTGTTTTTTCGTTGAGGGGCGGCGAGAGAATCATGGTTGCCCACTTGGCGCAACCGGAATTTTGGGAAGTCGTTCACTTTGCGAAAAACGACCCGTCATCCTGAGCGCAGTTCCCCGCGGGCGAAGGCGGCGGGAAAAGCCACGCTCATCTCCCACCACCTTTCCCGAAGAAATAGTGAGAGGTCCTTCGACTGCACTGCGCAAAGCCTCCGCTCTGGCCAGGATGACAGGGTTTTCAGTACACCACCTTGTTCAGCGGATACTCAATGATGCCCTCGGCCCCCAGCGCCTTGAGCTGCGGGATGATCTCGCGGACGATCTTTTCATCAATGATCGTCTCGACCGCGATCCATCCATCCGTGGCCAGCTTCGAGATGGTCGGGTTGCGCAGCGCGGGCAGCGCCTGGAGCAGTTCCGCGAGCCGCGTCTCGGGCAGGTTCATTTTCAAACCCACCTTGTCGCGCGCGGCAAACGCGCCCTTCAGCAGCAGAACGAGGTTCTCGATCTTCGCCTTTTTCCACGCATCGCCGAGCGCCGCGTGATTCGCGATGAACTGCGGCGACGACTCCATGATCGTCTCCAAAATCCGCAGCTTATTCGCACGCAGCGACGAGCCCGTCTCGGTCACATCCACGATGGCGTCCACGAGGTCGGGCACCTTCACCTCCGTCGCGCCCCACGAAAACTCAATCGTCGCGGTCACGCCATTTTGCGCGAGGTAGCGGCGGGTCATTTCCACCGCCTCGGTGGCGATCACCTTGCCCTGCAAGTCCCGCACCGACTGGATCGGCGAGTCCTCCGGCACCGCGATCACCCAGCGCGTCGGCGCGCTGCTCGTCTTGGAAAAAGTCATCTCGCAGAGCCGCGCGACATCGGAGCCGTTGTTTTCGATCCAGTCCTTGCCGGTCAGTCCGCAGTCGAGAAAGCCGTGCTCCACGTAGCGCGAAATCTCCTGCGCGCGGAGCAGCCGGATGACCAGCTCCGGGTCATCCACGGCGGGCTTGTACGAGCGGCTCGCGCCGGAGATGTTGAATCCGGCTTTGGCAAATAGGGCGAAGGTCGGCTCCTGCAGGCTGCCCGAGGGCAGGCCCACGCGGAGCACGCGGCTGGCGGTGTCTTTCATGGGAAAAAGGGACGCGAAGCTAGGCGCGTCGCCCGGAGCGGGCGAGGGGAAAATGCGCGCGGAGTCGCGGCCTCACTTCATCACCGGCTTCAGCGCGTCGCCCCAGATTTCGTAGCCGCGCTCGGTCGGATGGAGGAAATCGCCCATCATCTCGCGGGAGATCGTGCCGTCGGGTTGTGTGAGCTTTTCGCCGATGTCGAGAAAGGTGATTCCCGGCGTCTTCCCAAACTCCGCGAGCAGCCTGTTCACCTCCGCGACCTTTGCCCGCATCGGATCGCCCGCCTTTTCCCCTCGCGGAAAAATGCCCATCAGCACGATGCGCGATGCCGGCGATTTCGCACGGATGCGCAGCAGCACCTCGCGCACGCCCTCCGCGATTTCCGCCGGCGTGTTGTCCGGCGCGTTTTGCGTTTTCGCGAAATTGTTCGTCCCGATATTCACCACCACCACGCGCGGATGCAGCCCGTCGAACTCGCCGTGATCCAGCCGCCAGAGGACGTTTTGCACGCGGTCCCAGCCAAAGCCGAGATTCAGCACGCGCTTGCCGGCAAAGGTCTTCGCAAACGCCTGGCCGCCGTTCTGCTGCTGGCCCGGCGTCTCCGGCACGCCGCCCCAGAGGTGCGTGATGGAATCGCCAATGAGCACGATCTCGGGACTCGTCTCATCCTTGATCTTGAGGATCGCGTCGTGCCGCTGCCACCAGTCGTAGGAAGCATTCTCCAGCTTCGAGCGCGGGATCAGCGCCGTGTTCGTGGGCGGCGCGTCGTGCGGCTGGTCGCCGAAAAGCTCGCACAGCACCGGCTCCATCGCCCGCGCCCAGGCCAGCGCGCCGTCGGGCGACGGGTGGAGCTGGTCGGGCATCAGCTTCGGATCGAGCGTCCCGTCGAGCCGGAGAAAGGCGTGGTTCACATCGAGAAAAAACACGCTCTTCCCATCGGCCAGCTTCGCCACCAGCTCGCCCGCGCGCAGATTCGTGGCGAAGCGTTTCTCCGCGCTCCCGCGCTCCGTGCCGTCCGCCTTTTTATACACATTCGTCCGCGGAAAAATCCGCAGCAGCAGGATCTTCGTCGCCGGACATTTCTCCCGCAGCAGCTTCACGATCGCCGCCGTCCCTTCCGCGATCTGCTCCGGCGTGCTCACGACCTGGTAGTTCGCGTCGTCCGAATTGTTCGTCCCGATGAGCAGCACCGCCACCTTCGGCGACTGTCCCTCCAGCTCCCCGTTCGCCAGATTCCACAAAATATTCTCCGTCCGCCCGCCGCTATACCCGAGCCCGATGGCATTGCGCGGCGCAAAGAACTGCTCCCACACCGCCTTGTAAGCCGCATTGTCAAAATTGTGCGTGATCGAATCCCCGATCAGCAGCAGGTCGAACGCGTGCCCCTTGATCGCCGCCACCTTCTCCGCATGCCGCTTCTCCATCCCACCCTGCGGCACCGGCACCGCCGCCGAACTCGGCGCGTCTTGGGCGAAAGCGGACGCGATGCAGAGGAGCGAAACGGCGAGCGGGTGGAGGAATCGGGGAAACATAAATTTGTGTGCGCCGAGCATCGCGATCACGCCGAAGAAATCAATGCCGGCGCGATGTTCCGGGGGCGAGATTCTGGAACTGACCCCGCTGCCCCGCTGCCGCCGCCGCTTCCCGTCATTGACGAGTTCCTCAAGGCTTAGCAAACCGTAGAGTTTCCTTTCCGATTGCCCTTCTTTCGGGTTCGCTTGGCCTGATTTATTTCAAAACCCATGTCGCCCTACAAAGACTTCACCGCTCGCTTGAAGTTGCTCATCAGCAAGAATCCACATCTTATCACGACGACGTTGAGCAACATTTTCACGATGCGGTTGATCGGGAACAAGACGCACGGCGACCTGGCTGAGATCGCGATTGCCGAGTTCATCAACCAGTTCATGTATGACTTCAAGTCGGTGCATGTCGGCAAAGACCTCTATCGCGCGAAGGAGCGCGAGGAGGACATCAAGATCATCAACGAAATCACGAAGGCGGAGTTTCCGGTCAGCCTGAAGGCTTACGGCGACGGGCCGCTTCAGCTTTCCACCGACAAGCACTTCCAGATGTTCCCGAAGCTCCAATCGCTAGGGACGCTGATTGAAGGCAACGCGCTCGCACAGGTTTGGGCCGACCCTGTTTTCGCCGAGTTTGGCAGTCTGAATGTCTTGCCGCTCATCTACGACGAGAAGAGACAGCGATGTAACATCCTCGTCTTTGACTCCGAGACCGCCAGAAAGCGCGTAGCGCGCATCGCTTTGGAAGAAGTGGGATACGGACGCAAGCATCCCGTCTTTCGTTTCCACGACGGTGATGGCGACTACGTTTGCGAAGTGCGCTACGGGAGTGGGACGGCCAATGCTTTGCAACGAGGCCTTTGGACGCACACGAAAAACGGCTTCAAGTATTTCGAGAGTGCCACCGATGGGTGGATCGATTACTCGCACAATCACGTCCTCGTGAAATTGTTCTCGCACGCCCTGGTCGCGACGAGCAAAGGCCACGAAGCGGCTTTGGAAAAGCTCAAGCAGGATATTCAAGAACAGAAACAGCGGTCACATCTCCGATGAGCGCTCAGACTTTGAATCTGTTTGATGACCTCGTGGCTGATGCTCCGCAAACGGAAGGGATCAAATACGCAGGCTCAAAGCTCAAGCTGTTGCCCCACATCTTGCAACTCGTCCAGAAGGTGAAGCCACGCAGTGTGCTCGACGGCTTCTCCGGTTCGACGCGCGTTGCCCAAGCGTTGGCGCAGACTGGTCACCGTGTTGTCGCTAATGACCTTTCCGCGTGGTCGGAGGTTTTTGGAAATTGTTACCTGCTCAATCCCCACCCACCCGAGCACTACCGTCCGCTTGTTGACCATCTCAATGCTCTCCCAGGAATGGACGGTTGGTTCACTGAACACTACGGAGGTGAGCCAAACAGCGGCAACTCCGTGAGCAATGACGGCCTCAAGAAACCGTGGCAGACACACAACACGCGACGACTGGACGCGATTCGTACCGAGATCGACCGGCTCTCACTCTCGGAAATCGAAAGGTCGGTTTTGCTGACGAGTTTGATTCTCGCGTTAGATACAGTGGATAGCACGCTAGGTCACTTCGCCTCCTATCTCAACGATTGGTCGCCGCGCTCCTACAACAAGCTTCGATTGCAAGTGCCTCGTCTGTTACCTCGGCGCGAACCGCATGCAGTTCATCGGGGAGACATATTCACACTGTTGCCGCAAATCGAAGCTGACTTGGCTTACTTCGACCCACCCTACGGCTCTAATAACGAGAAAATGCCACCGTCGCGAGTGCGCTATTCCGCTTACTATCATCTGTGGACGACCATTTGCCTGAACGACAGGCCCTCGATTTTTGGCAAAGCCAAGCGGAGAGACGATTCATCGGACAAGGTTGCTAATTCGGCATTTGAAGATTTCCGCCGCAACGAGAAAGGCCATTTCATCGCTGTTGACGCGATAGAGCGATTGCTGCGTGCAGCCCGCGTGAAACACATCATTCTGTCCTACAGTTCTGGTGGACGCGCCACGGCGGAGGAATTGCACGAGGTCATCTCGTCAGTTGGCCGAGTCCTTGAGGTTTTGGAAATCGACTATCGCAAAAATGTGATGGCTGGGATGCGCTGGACGAATGAATGGGTGAGAGATGCAGAGACGCCGAATACGGAGTTTCTTTTTCTGATCGAAAAAGAATAACTCACCATTGCCGGGGAAGCTGTGCTTCGTGGCCGGGGAGAGGAGTCGCGCTTTCAGCGCTGGCGCTGGCGATGCGGGTTTCCTGGGGCGATGCCCCAGGCTGGAATGAGGATGCGCCCTTGGCGCTCTGCGGAGACCCATTCCGCTCGGGCGGTCGTTCCCGCGTGCTCCCGACGCCAACGGCGTCCTCTCATCCCAGCCTGGGGCAACGCCCCAGGTGCATCGTCCACGCCCGCGCCAGCGCCAACGGCGCGATTCATCCACCGGCGGCCCGTCAGTCCCAAACATAGCGCTCATCGAATGCGACCCGCCTCGTTCCGAAGCTGGGGGCTTCGGAACGCACCATTAGCGGGGACGCTGTGCTTCGTGGCTGGGGAGAGGAGGACGGCGGATCGGGGTTGCAGCGGCGCGGGCTCGGCTGGCGGAACTGGAAGTGGGCTTGAACGCCCCGCCACCCGCTCCTACCCTGCGCCCATGTCCGAAAACCTGACCCCGATGATGCAGCAGTACCAGGGCATCCGCCGGTCGCTGCCCGCGGACACGCTGCTGCTTTTCCGGCTCGGGGATTTCTACGAGATGTTTTTCGAGGACGCGAAGGAGGCGTCCGCAATCCTCAACGTCGCGCTGACGAAACGGAATCTCGTGCCGATGTGCGGCATCCCGCATCACGCGGCGGAGAATTACATCCGCCGGCTGCTCAAGGCGGGGCGGCGCGTGGCGATCTGCGATCAAGTCAGTGAGCCGGTGAAAGGGCAGATCGTGCAGCGCGAGGTCACGCACATCGTCAGCCCCGGCACGGTCTCCGACCTGCACCTGCTTGACGCGAAAAGGAACAACTTCCTCGCCGCGATTTACGCCGGAGCGAAAGGCGGTTTCGGGTTCGCGTTCGTCGATCTCACGACCGGCGATTTCCGCGTCACCGAACTGGCCGATGACGCCGCACTGGCCGACGAACTCGCCCGCGTGCAGCCCGCCGAGGTGCTCGTCGCCGAGGAGCAGGCCGCGCAGTTCCGCGAGGTCCGCGGCGTGGTCGCGCGCGACGGCTACACCTTTCTTCACGAGCAGGCGCACTTCACCCTGCGCGAACATTTCAAAGTGCAGTCGCTCGACGGTTTCGGCTGCGACGCCATGCCCGCGGCCATCGGCGCGGCGGGCGCGATTCTGCACTATTTGAAAACCGAGCTACGCCGCTCGCTCGGCCACATCACCCGGCTCGCGGTCTATCGGAACTCGCAGTTCATGGTCCTCGACGCGACGACCCAGTCGAACCTCGAACTCGTCCAAGCCCGCGGCGGCGGGCGCGACACCTCGCTCCTCGGTGCGCTCGACCGGACCGTCACGCCGATGGGCGCGCGAAAACTCCGCGACTGGGTTCTGCATCCCCTTTGCGACCTTGGCGCTCTTGGCGCGAGACAACAAATGATCGCCGACTTCCTCGCCGAGCCATTCGTGCTCGGCAACATCCGCGAAACCCTCAAGTCCATCCGCGACATGGAGCGCACCGTCGGCCGCCTCACCCAGACCGGCGGAAACGCGCGCGACCTCCAAGTGCTCCGCACTTCGCTCGAACAAATCCCCCAGCTCAAAAACGATTTGGAAGCACTCAGCACTTCCTCTTCCGCTTCCTCTTCATCTTCCTCTCCTCCGAATTTCCCGATGGAGGAAGATGAAGCGGAAGAGGAAGAGGAAGATGGTTCACTCGCGCGGAAGATTCTCCGCGACCTCCACCCGCTCCCACACATCGTTGATTTGCTCGCCCGCGCCATCGTCGATGAACCACCCGCCCTGACCCGCGAGGGCGGCATGTTTCGCGACGGCTACCACGCCCCGCTCGACGAACTCCGCAACGCCGCGCGCGAGGGCAAGGACTGGATCGCCCAGCTCCAGCAGCGCGCCATCGAGGAGACCGGCATCAAGTCGCTAAAAGTCCGCTTCACCTCGGTCTTCGGCTACTTCATCGAGGTCACGAAATCGAATCTCGCCGCCGTCCCGCCGCACTGGCACCGCAAGCAAACCGTAGCCACCGGCGAGCGTTTCATCACGCCCGAGCTGAAGGAAGTGGAGGGCAAAATCCTCGGCGCGGATGAGCGCGCGAAAGCCCTGGAGCAGGAGCTTTTCCTCCAGCTTCGCGACGAGGTCATGCGCGAACTCGCCCCGCTGCAAAGCACCGCCGCCGCCATCGCCACGCTCGACGTGCTCGGCGCGTTCGCGGAAACCGCGCGCCTTTTCGGCTACTGCCGCCCGGCGCTGAGCGAAGACCTCCGCATCGTCATCGCCGACGGCCGTCATCCCGTGCTCGACCAGGCGCTCATCGAGGAAAAATTCGTCCCCAACGACGTGCTCCTCGACGCCGAAAAAAACCGCCTGCTCATCCTCACCGGCCCAAACATGGCGGGAAAATCCACCTACCTCCGCCAAGTCGCGCTCCTCGTGCTCATGGCGCAAATCGGCAGCTTCATCCCCGCACGCAGCGCCGAGATCGGGCTCGCCGACCGCATATTTACAAGGGTCGGCGCGAACGACGACCTCTCGCGCGGCCAATCGACCTTCATGGTCGAGATGAACGAAACCGCCAACATCACCAACAACGCCACCGCCCGCTCGCTCATCATCCTCGACGAAATCGGCCGCGGCACCTCGACCTTCGACGGCCTCTCCATCGCCTGGAGCGTCGCCGAGTTTCTCCACGACGAAACGAAAGCGCGCACCCTTTTCGCCACCCACT
>JANXSB010000503.1 GCA_025352865.1 Chthoniobacter sp.
CGCGCGCCTCGAAATCCTACCCGGCGACCGCGAGCTGCGGCCCGGCGAGACGCAGCAGCTCCTCGTCCGCGCGCATTACGCCGATGGCCGCGTGCGCGACGTGACCTGGCTCGCGCAGTTTTTCTCGAACGACGAAGCCACGCTCGGCGTGAAACCCGACGGCCTCGTGAAGGCGCTGCGCTGCGGCGAGACTTCAGTGCGCGTGCATTTCCAAGGGCAGGTGGAAGTCGCGCGCTTCACCATGCCGTATGCGAACGAAGTCGCGCCCGAGCTTTTCGCGCAGCGGCAAAATGCGCTCGATGAACCCGTCTTCAAAAAGCTCGCCGCGCTCCATCTCCCGCCCGCCGCGCCGTGCGACGACGCGACCTTTCTCCGCCGCGCCACGCTCGATGCCACGGGCACGCTCCCGACCGCCGAGGAAGTTCGCGCCTTCCTCGCCGATGCCCGCCCAGACAAGCGCGCGCGGCTGGTCGATGATCTCCTCGCGCGCCCCGAGTGGACGGATTACTGGACGCTCCAGCTCGCCGACCTCCTGCAAAATCGCAAGGAGCGCGACCACGACGTGCGCGGCGTCAAAGGCGTGCGCGCCTTTCACTCGTGGCTCCGCGCGCAGCTCGCGGCGAACCGCCCGTGGAATGAAATCGCGCGCGCCGTGCTGCTCGCGAGCGGCGACAGCGTCGCGCATCCCGAGATCGGCTATTACATCACCGTCGTCGGCGAGAAGCAGCGTGTGGAGGAAAGCGAGCTGCCGGACAGCGTCGCGCAGTCCTTCCTCGGCACGCGCATCGGCTGCGCCCGCTGCCACAATCATCCGCTCGAAAAATACACGCAGGACGACTTCTACCACTTCGCCGCCTACTTCTCGAAAGTCTCCCTCAAGCGCACCGAGCCGGCGAAGGGCGCGACGATGATGCGCACCGCTTCGCGCGAGGAAGACGAAGCGCAGCAGCGGCTCGACGAGACGCAGACGAAATACGAAACGGCGCTCGCGCTAGCGCAAACTTTTGGCGAGGAGCCCGGCGGCGAGGAGCCGAAAAAAGCCGCCGCCGATCTCCGCCGCCAGCTCGACGAAGCGGCGAAGCGCGTGGCGGAGATGCACAACAAAATGCCCGCCGTGAACCAGCCGCGTACCGGCAAGCAGATGCAGCCGCAGACGCTCGACCGCGTGCCGTGGACGGGCGAGCCCGGCGGCGACCCGCGCGAGCAGTTCGTCGCGTGGATGCTGAAGAGCGACCACTTCAGCGGCGCGATGGTCAACCGTCTGTGGCGGCACTTTTTCAGCGTCGGCCTCGTCGAGCCCGTGGATGACCTGCGCGCCAGTAACCCGCCCTCGAACGGCGAACTTTGGACCGTGCTGAACCGCGAGTTCGCCGGCAGCGGCTTCGACCTCCGGCACGTCATGCGGCTGATCCTCAATTCGCGCGCCTATCAACTCGGCTCCGACACCCAGCCTGCCAACGAAACCGACACCCGTTTTTACTCCCACTACTACCCGCGCCGCCTGCCCGCCGAGGTGCTCCAGGATGCCATCGCCGCCGCCACCGACGTGCCGCAAAAATACGACGGCTACCCGCTCGGCCTCCGCGCCATCCAGCTCCCCGAGCCCGGCGTGAGCAGCTACTTTCTCACGCTCTTTGGCCGCAGCGACCGCGTCACCGCCTGCGCCTGCGAGCGCGCCGGAGCCGTCACGCTCCCGCAGCTCCTGCACCTGCACAACAGCGACGACCTCCAGCGCCAGATCGCCGCCGCCGATGGCCGTCTCACTGCGCTCCTCAAAGAACCCGACAACGCCAAAGTCGCCGACGAGATTTTCCTCACCACCGTCCACCATCACCCCGGTGAAAAGGAGCGCGCCGCCCTCGACGCCGCCCTCGACGGTGCCGAACGCGCCGCCGTTTTCCGCGACCTCTATTGGGCGCTCCTCAACTCCAAGGAATTCGCCTTCAATCACTGAACCCACCCGCCCGCCATGCTCGACATTTCACCCGGCTCCGCCCGCTCCCGCCTTTGCAACGGCACTTCCCGCCGCGATTTTCTCCGCGTCGGCGCGCTCGCCCCGCTCGGCCTCTCGCTCGCTAATCTGCTCTCGTTTGAAAAGGCGATGGCCGGTGCCGTCGCGCCGTCGCGCGCAAAGTCGGTGATCCTCGTCTATCTCGGCGGCGGCATTTCGCATCACGACACCTTCGATCCGAAGCCGGACGCCGTGGAGGAAATCCGCGGCAAATACAAAACCATCCCGACCAATGTCACCGGCCTCCAAGTCACCGAGCTACTGCCGCAAATGGCGAAGGTCATGGACAAGGTCGCGCTCATCCGCTCCGGAACACACGAAAACGACCACCACGAAACGGCGACAAACTGGGTGCTCTCCGGGCGCTTCGGCTCGCCCTTCGGCGACTATCCGGCGATGGGTGCGGTGGTCGCGCACGAGACGGGATTTTCCGGCATCGTCCCGCCGTACGTCGCAGTGCCAAAGAACCCCGCCTTCACCTGGGAGCTGGGCAAAAGCGCGTGGCTCGGCGGACGCTACGAGTCCTTCAAATGCGGCGATCCGAACGAGGCCAATTTCAAAGTGCGCGATCTTTCCCAGTCCGCCGAAATCACGCCGCAAGTGCTGGAGCGCCGCCGCTCGCTGCTCGCCGCCGTCGATCAGCTTTCCGCGCGCGTGAAGGGCAACGATCAGATCGCGACCTACGATGAGTTCGAGCAAAAGGCCACCGAGATGGTGCTCGCGCCGAAAGCCCAGGCCGCCTTCGACATCGCGCAGGAGGACGCGAAACTGCGCGACGAATACGGGCGCAGCGAGTTTGGCCAGAGCTGCCTGATGGCGCGTCGGCTCGTGGAAAGCGGCGTGCGTTTCGTGACGGTGAACAACGGCGGGTGGGATCATCACAAAAAGATTTTCGAGGGGCTCGACAAGAAAGTGCCCGGCTTCGATCAGGGCTTCTCCGCGCTCATCCGCGACCTCGACCAGCGCGGCCTGCTCGCAGACACGCTCGTCGTCGCGATGGGCGAGTTTGGCCGCACGCCCAAGGTCAACAAGGACGCGGGCCGCGACCACTGGGGCCGCGCGGGCTCGCTCATCTTCGCGGGCGCGGGCGTGCAGGGTGGCCGCGTCATTGGCGCGACCGACAAGAACGGCGCATTCGTGACCGACCGTCCCGTGCGTCCCGCCGATGTCTGCTGGACGATCTACGAAGCGCTCGGCATCGACCCCGCCAAGGAACTCCGCACCCCCGAAGGCCGCCCCGTCTCGATCCTCGCCGAGGGCGGGACGATCAAAGAACTTTACGCCTGATGCCTCGCCGCTGGCTGCTCGCCGCCGCGTTGCTCACGGCGATCCACGTTCACGCCGAAGACAAAAAACCGGACACGCCGCGCATCACCGCCATCGCGCCGCTCGACGTGGTTCGCGGCCAGGAGACGACGCTGAGGATTCGCGGGGTGAAACTCAGCAACGCCACCGAAGTGCGCTTCCCCGGCGCGCTCAAAGCCGAGCTCAAGGAGAAGAAAGCCGCCGACATTCCCAACGGCCTCGACGCCAAAGACGTGGGAGACACCCAGCTCGAAGTGAAGCTCAACATCCCCGCCGACCTCCCCGCCGGCCCACTTGCGCTCAGCGTCGTCACGCCCGACGGCACCACCGCCTCGCGCGAGTTGCGCGTCCTCGACGCCACAAACTGCGTGGATGAAAAGGAACCGAACGGCAGCTTCCGCGAAGCGCAAACCATCGAACCCGGCAAGACCGTGCGCGGCACGATCAAGGAGGACAAGGATGTGGACGTGTTCCAATTCACCGGCAAATCCGGCCAGCGCATCGCCGCCGAAGTTTTCGCCGCGCGCGGGGCCTCGCTGCTCGATTCCGTGCTCACGCTCCTTGATGCGCGCGGCCACCAACTGGCGTGCGCCGACGACAGCCTCACCCACGACTCCCAACTCACGCTCACGCTCCCCGCCGACGGCTCCTATTTCCTCATCGTGCAAGACGCCCATGACCGCGGCAGCGCCTGGCACGGCTACGAACTTACCGTGAACGCAACGCCATGAAGACCAGCGCGCGCCTCCTCCTCTGCCTGCTCGCGCTGTCCCTGTCAGCGTTCGCGGACGATCCGGCGGTCAGCTTTTACCGCGATGTCGTTCCCGTCTTTAAGCGCAACTGCAACGCCTGCCACCGTCCCGGCAAGACCAAGGGACAGCTCGATCTCACCTCCTTCACCGCGCTGACGAAGGGCGGAAAACACGGCGAAGCCGTGAAGGTCGGCGATGCCCACGGCAGCAAACTTTGGCAAAACATCAGCGGCGACGAACCGGAGATGCCGAACGAGGGCGATCCGCTGACGAAGGAAGAAGTCGCCATCATCGAGCGCTGGATCGCGCAGGGCGCGAAGGACGACACGCCCGCCGATGCCGGCATCCACAAGCTCTCCAGCCCGCCGGTCTATTCCGCGCTCCCCTCAATCTCCGCGCTCGCCTGGTCGCCGGATGGCAGCGTGATCGCCGTCACCGGCTACCACGAAGTGCTGCTCCACAGCACGGATGGCGAGCGCATCGTCGGGCGGCTCGTCGGCTATTCGCCCAGCATTTCCGCGCTCGCCTTTTCGCCCGACGGCAAACTGCTCGCCACCGCAGGCGGCGCGACATCGGAGTATGGCGAGATTCAGCTCTGGGACGTGGCCGCGCAGAAACTCGTGCGCTCCATCCGCACCAGTAATGACACCGTCTTCGGCGTCTCGTTTTCACCCAACGGCACGCGCGTCGCCGTCGGTTGCGCGGACAAACTCGTGCGCGTCTTCGCCGTCGCCGACGGCACCGAGGTGATGAAGTGCGACAACCACATCGACTGGGTTTTCGGCACCGCTTTCAGCAACGACGGCACGCGCCTCGTCAGCGCCAGCCGCGACCGCGCGGTCAAACTCATCGACATCGCCAGCGGCCACCTCATCGACGACGTGAACCGCGCGCGCGACTGCGTGCAATGCCTCGCCCGGCATCCGCGCGAAGACCTCGTCGTCTTCGGCGATGACAAAGGCGGCATCCGCATCCACAAAATGGAACCGCGCGGCGGACGGCTGGCCGAAGGCGACGACAAGGAAAACAGCTTCATCCGCGAGTGCGAGCGAATGCCCGGCCCGGTGCATGGCCTGGCTTGGAGCGCCGATGGCAACTTGATCGGCGCGGCCTGCTCGACCGGCGAAGTGCGGCTTTTCAAAGCTGCCGACGGCAAGCGCCTCGCCACCCTCAAAGGCCACGAAGGCGCAGCCTTCGCCCTCGCCTTTTCCCCCGGCAGCACCCGCGTTGCGACAGCCGGATACGATGGCCGCATCCATCTTTTCGACACCGCGAAAGGCGAACCCATTCGCACCTTCGATTCCGTTCCGCTCACCACCTTGTCCGCCGCCACACCCCAGCCGTAAAACCGCTACCGCTGCCCGATCACCCGCGCCGGATTCCCCGCCACCACCGCGCCCGGCGGCACGTCCTTCACCACCACCGCGCCTGCGCCGATGACCGCGCGGTCGCCGATCCTGACCGCGCCGATGATGACTGCATTCGCACCCACGTCCACGCCATCGCCCAGCACCGGACAGGCGCTCGCCGTGCCGTCGGCAAGCGTCTTGTTGCCAATTGTCGTGCATTGCCGCAGCGCGCAATCCGCGCCGACGACCGTGCCCTCATGCACCACCAAGCCCTGCCCGTGGAAAAGCCGCAGCCCCGGCCCGACGCGCGTCTTGAAGCGCAGCTCGATGCCCAGCACCCACTCCACGCCCACGCGGTAAAACGCGAGATACGGCGCACCCAGCAGCCACCACGGCTCCGGCCACGCGCGCACCTGCTGTGCGAGGCGGAAGAGCGTCATCACGAGCTGCCCTTTCGGATTGCCGCGGTTCGCGTCCCAGTCTTGAAAAATGCCGTTCATGTGTCGGGTGTGAGATGTCTGAGGTAGATGGCCTCGACCTGCGCCGCCATCGTTTTGGCGGAAAAAGACGCCGCCACTTTCGTCCGCGCCGCAGTCGCGAAACGCGCGCGCAACTCCGCGCTGGCGAGCAATTCCGCGACACGATCCGCAAACTGTCCGCGCGCGCCGGGCGACACGAGAAAGCTGTCGTCCCCGTCGGCGAGAATCTCGTCCAGACCGTCCAGCTTCGACGCGACCACCGGCACGCCCGCGGCCATCGCTTCGAGCACCGTCAGCGGCGTCCCCTCGTAGCGCGAGGTCAGCAGCAGCACATCCGCCGCCGCATAGAGTTCGCGCGGATCGGTGACGTGCCCCGCGAACCGCACGCGCTCCGCGATGCCGAGCGCCGTCGCGCGTGCTTTCAACGCCGTTTTCTCCGGGCCGGTGCCCGCGATGACGAAACGAACGCCCGCATTTCGCCGCGCCAGCTCCGCCGCCACGTCGAGGAAAAGCGCGAAGTCTTTTTGCACCACCAAGCGCCCCACGCCCGCGATGAGCGGTGCGCCCGGAGCCTTGTGTTCATCAGCCTTTACGGGCGTGTAGCGCTCCACGTCCACGCCGTTGTACACCACCGAGACGCGCGTCTCCGGCATCGCCTCGCGCTCGACCAGAAAGTCGCGCGTCGATTTTGAAACCGCGCAGACGTGCGTCGAGAGCTGGTTCGTCGCCGTGTCCAGCCAGCGCGCCAGCCGGCTGTCGTGGCGCAGCCGGTCATTGCATTGGTCGTGAGCAATCCGCACCCGCACGCCGAGCAGCGCCGCCACAGGTTTTGCGATCCAGTTCGCGCCAAACAAATGGCAATGCACGATGTCAAAGCGCCTCGCCGTCAGCAGCCGCGCCAGCCGCCAGACATAGAGCGGGAGCCACTTCGCGGGCGACAGCGAATGCACCGGCACGCCGAGCGCAGCGAAGTCCTGCCAGAACACCCCGCGCCCGTGCATGCACGCCACCTCGGGCTCGAACCGCTCGCGATCCGCGCAGCGGATGAGATTCAGCAGCGCCGTCTGTGCTCCGCCGAGATCGAAGCTGTCGATGACGTGGAGCACCCGATATTTCGCCGGAGCAGTCATCGCTTCAGTCCCGCCAGAAATGCGTCCACGTTTTTCCCCGTGTCATGCAGTTCGCTCACAAACTGCGACGCCTGGCTTTGCAACGCGCCGCGCGCCGCGCGGTCGCCCACCAGCCGCGCCGCATCTCCGAAGAACTTCTCCGAATCGCCGCCCGCGCACAGCCCCGCGCCGTAGCGCGTGAGCACGGTATCGGGATCGACCGTGAGCGTGAGAATCGCCGCACCGCCCAGCGCCGCCTGGATGAAGCTGTTCGGAAATCCTTCTGCCTCCGACGTGTTCACAAAAATTTCCGCGCGGTCATACCATCCCTGAATTTCGTGATACGGCACGCGGCGGAGAAACTCGACGTTCGGCAGCGTCCGCGCGCGGCTTTCCAGCGAGTCCCACAGCGCGCGGTCTTCATCAGGGCAAATCATCACGCAGCGCGCGTCGGGCATTCGCTCAGCGAGATCGAGGAAGATGTGCGGACGCTTGATCGGCTGGCACCGCGCGACCCACAGAAACGCAATGTCCTTCGCCGCCTTGCGCGGCGCGACGCGCGGCAGAATCAGATTTCGATACAGCCCGCAATCCTGCCCCGCGCGATGAAACTGCTCGCGCTGGTAATCCGTCATCGCGAACCGCAGATCAGCGTGCTTCACACCGTACTCGAAGAGCGCGCCGCGCACCGGATTCTGCGCACGGAAGACGCCGTTCACTTCCGTATCGAGGCCGCAGATGAAGACGAGTTTCGTGCGCAGCAGCCGCTTGCAGACGTGCAGGAAAAAGAGCCACGTCGTCCAGCCGAGGATCAGCGTGTAGTCGGGCTTTTCCTCCGCGACGATCCGCAGCACCACCGGCAGCGCGCGCAGGGTGTCGGGCAGCCCGCCCGTGTGAAACTTCCCGCCGGTCCGCAGCCGCACGCCTTGCAAAACGCGATCCGCAGGCTGCCCGTGATCGCCGCCGACGATCGTCACCGCATGCCCGCGCGCCGCCAGTTCCGCCGCGAGCAGCGCGACCTGCAGCTCCGCTCCGCCCGACGTTTGCTTCGCATCGGGATCGAGTACGAGATGTGCGTAGCTGGAGAGAAAGAGAAATTTCACGAAGGCAAAGCAAAGCGTCCGGCGACGCGATCCGCGAGCAGACGGATGAGCAAGCGCGGATCGAGCATGAATGCGTGGCCCAACTCCGCGAGCCCGGCCATAGGATGCTGGGTGAGCACGTCACGCCCGAGTTTTGCGCGATGCAGCGCGAGCGTCCGGCGAAACTCCCGCGTGCCGGCACCCGCCGGATGCGCCGTCCGATACGCATCGAGCAGACGTGAGTACACTTCGCGAAATTCCATCAGCCCAGATGCGGAAACACCTTCGCGCAATCGCATCAAAACTTCGATGTCGGTGTCGGAGACCGTGTGCTCGAAAGCGTGCGCCAGAATCCGTCGCAGCACGCGCCGCGATTCCTCGCGCACCGTCTCGCGCCCGCTGTGCTGGAGCGATTGCGCGGCGTGCCGATAGACGACCAGCCGCTCGGAAAGGTTCGCCGCCGGATGCTCCGCGGCGACGCGCATCCACAGGTCGTAATCCTGGCAGATGCGGAAGGATTCGTCGTAGCCGCCGAGCCGCGTGACGACCTCGCGCCGGAAGATTGCAGCGGTATGAATGAACGGATTTTCCCACAGCCCCGCCCACTCGATGCTCTCCGGCCCTAGGGCGACATCGAGCAGCCCGGAAAATTTTCCGCCGTCATCCACGAGCCACGCCTGGCAGCCGAGCAGTGCCAGTTTTTCATCCCGTCGCATCCGCTCCATCTGCCGCTCCAGCCGGCGCGGCAGCGAGATGTCGTCGGCATCCTGCCGCGCGACCCATGCGCCGCGAGCCAAGGCCAGGCCTTGATTCAGGCACGGCGTCTGCCCCTTGTTCCGCTCATTGCACACGAGCCGGATGCGCGCGTCGCGGTAGCTCTCGACGATCGCCGCGCTGTCATCGCGCGACCCGTCGTCCACGATGACAAACTCGAAGTCGCCGAAGGTCTGCGCGAGGATGCTCTCGACCGCCGCGTGCAGATGCGGCGCGGCATCGAACATCGTCATAAGGACGCTCACGGTTGGCGCGGACATGGGCGGAGGGTTCACTTCTCGCCGTTCCCGACGAGGGGCGGCGGCAGCGGATTTGGCGCGGAAGTTTTCACCGCGAGGAGCAGCGGGAGCGCCGCGGCGAGGTCGCGGTTGTAGCTCGCGTAGCCGTCGGCGGTCGGGTGGCAGGCGTCGTTGGAAAAATTCTTCCACGTCCATTCGTCGAGACGGATTTTGCGCGCCGCCTCGTAGCCCAGCGCGACGGTGGGGATGCCGTAGTGCGCGGCTACTTTTTCGTGCCGGATGACGGACGGCGGCCAACGCCCCGCCTCCAGCCGCGGCAGCGTCCAGTCCATCACGCAGTAGAGAAAGACGATGTCGGTCTGCGGATTTGCGCGCCGGGTTTTGCGCACGATCTGCTCCATGTCCACGGTGCATTCGCGGTCGGAATCGTTGACCGCGAATTCGACGAAGAGCACATCGGGCCGGTGGCTGAGCACGTCGGCGTCGATGCGCTGCGCGCCGAGATCGGAGCCGGTGTTGCCGATGCCGGCATTGATCGTCTCGACATGGATGCCATCCGCCTGCGCCGCGATCCACGCCGCCACTTCGGTGACGAATCCGCCCGCGCCCGCGTTCTTCGTGATCGACCCGCCGAGGAATGCGACAGTCACCGGCGCGCGCGCTGCGATCTTCGCGCGCAGATTCGGCAGGCCCGTGCGCGCGACGACGGATTGCCCCGGCTGCCGCCACGCGGCCTTTTCCATTTTGACGCGCACTTTGGCGGCGGCCTCGGCGGCTTTGCTCCTCGCCTTTTCCCGCCGGAATGCGCCGACACAAAGGGCTGTGCCGACGAGGACGGCAAGCGCCAGCGAGAGGATGAGGCGGGTGCGGCGGTTCATGCGGAAGTTCCTGCCCTGAGCAGTTGCGCGAAGATTTCACCATGCCGCGCGACCCACTGCTCCCCGCGGAAAAGCGCCACCGCGCGCTGCCGGGCGCGGGCGCTGAAGCCGGGCCAGTCCGCGGCGATTTCGCTCACCGCCGCGGCCATCGCGCCGGGATCTGGCGAGTGCATTTGCTCCCAATCCTCCGGGACGGGCAGGAGCCGCCCCGAGCCTGCATCCATCAGCTCGGGCAGGCCGCCGCTCGCGGGACCGACCACGGGCAGGCCGCTGGCGAGCGCCTCGATGACCACGGTGGGGCAGGGGTCCATGTATTTCGGATGCAGCAGGACGTGATGTGCGCGGCACATCTCGGCAGCTTCGCTTTGCGAAAACGCGGGCCGCAGCGCGACGAGTTCGCGCAAGCCGAGTTCGTCGATTGTGCGCCGGACTTCCTCCGCAGCATGCGGCCACTGCATCGCGCCCGCGATGGTGAGTTGGGCCGTGCGGCCTGCGCGGCGGAGCTCGGCGAGACAGCGCAGGGTCACGAGCACGCGGTCGGCGTAGGTGTGCGTGCCCATCGCGAGCAGCCGGATTTCGGAAAGCGGCGGCGGCTTTTCCGCAGGGGAAAAAAGCGCGGTGTCCACGGGATTGAAAAGCACCTCCGCCGGGCAGGCCGCGGGGCCGAGCAGACGGTCCGCGGACGCGCGGCAGAAGGCGCTTTGATAGACGACATAATCCGCCTCGCGAAGCAGTGCGCGCATCGGGTCATTCACGTCGTCGGTGAACGGCCCGGCCCACGCGGGATACGCGACGCCGTTCTGGTTCCAGACAAATTTCACGCCGCGCGCTTTGGCGAAGCGCACGAGTTCCATGGCGTGCGGCGGGATGGCGCTGCTCACGAGGTAGAGCACGTTGAAAGTGCCCGCGCCCGCCGGATACGCGCGGGCGAGATGCGTGAGTTTCACGCGCCCGCCCTGCACCAGCGCGCCCGCCTGGCGCGGCAGGGCGTCGCCGTAGCTGAGCACCGGCCCGCCTGGCGCGAGGCGGAAATCCGCGGCCCGCAACCGGTGCCGGAACCACAGCCGCGCCGGCACGTCCACCGGCGCGCGCAGGGCCCGGCGCACGGAGCGCGGGAGCAGGCGGGCCAGACGATCCGCGATCACGATTTGCGCAGCGGAAAAAACTGCGGTGCGTGGCACAGCCGCAGGATGAAACCCGCCAGCCGCCACGCGAGCAGGCGCACGCGGCTGACGGCCACGTCCTGCGCGATGGGCTCGCTGAGCAGCACCATCCCGCGCGGCGCATCGGGCTGCACCGCGCCGCCGAAGACGAGTCCTTCGGTCGGGAAAGTCTCGACCTTGCGGAAGAACCGGCGGGCCTGCGGCACGACCACGCACGTCCCGAGGCCGAACTCCTCCAGCGGCGCGAAATCATCCATGAGGATGATCCCGCCGGGCGCGAGCAGCTTCACGCCATAGGTGAGATCGTGGACGACCGAGTAGAGATCGTGCCCGGCGTCGATAAAGATGAGATCGAACTTTGCGCCTTCGCGCGCCAGCGCCGGCATCGTGCGCGTGGTCGGCCCGGCGATTTGCGTGAGCGGCTCGGTGAGCGCGGCGTCGATGTGCCGGCTCCAGATTTCATCGCGGCTGGCGTGCAGGATTTTCCGCTCGCCGCCGATCTCGATGGGCCAGCGCTGCGGCGCATTCGCGGGCAAAAAATCGAGCGTGGTGATGCGCGCGGGCGCGGCGTGAATACGGGCCGATTCCGCCATGCTCAGGCAGCCGAGTCCGCGGCCCGTGCCGATCTCGAGAATGCGCGCGGGCCGGTGCAATTCGATGAGGCGGTCGAGGACGAGCGCGCGCTCGAAATTCGCCGGGGTGAAGGCGCCCGCGTCATCCGCCTTCAAGCCGGTGAGCAGGCCCAGCTTCCAGATGCGGTCGCGGCACCCGGCCTGGTCCGCGCTTTGCAGCCAGCCGGCGCGGCGCGGTTCGGCGGGGGATTCAGGTTCGGTTTTCATCATGCAAAATTTCGCGGCAGACATGGAAGAGCCGCACGAGACACTCCGCCGCCGCAGGGCTCGCGGCGGGCGGAAGCATCCGCGCGAACAGTGCGGAGTGGGCGCGGAGCATGTCGAGTTTTTGCGGCAGCTCTTCCGCCGAGGCGTAGCCGAGCCCGGCAAACCAGACGAGCCACTGGTAGTGCGAGTCCGCCGGATAAAGCACGGGCCGGCCTTGCGCGAGCGCCTGCACGATGCGGCCCGCGGCCCACGCGTCGCCCGGTGGGACGACGAGCGGTTCATCGGGCGCACTGCGGGCATTGGTTTCGGTGGGCGCGGGGAGCGAAAGGACGAGCGCGCGCCGCGGCAGGGTGTGGCGTTGGCGGAGGGCATCGAGCGCGTCGAGCGAAGGGAGGATCGTGCAGGTTTCGAGCGGACGAGGAAGTGCGGGTTCGCGGAGGAATCCGATCACGGGAATGTTTGCGCGGAGACGCAGGGCGGCGGCGAGCGGATCATCCGGTGCGAGTGCTCCGAGGAGGATGCCGTTCGTTGCGGGGAGAAGTTCGTTGTGCGAGACGGTGCAGCCGCATTTTTCCAACTCGTCGCCGAGCTGCACGGGCAGGGCGTTTTCGCCGGACGACGGGCGGTCGAGGATGGCGACCGAGAGCGGCGGGAGCGGCGAGGGAAAGCAACTGCGCACGCGGGCGGCGAAGTGCCGCACCGAGGCGGCGAGGGTGGCCGGCGCAGCGCCCGATGTCGCGCGTTGCGGTTCGAGCGAGCGGTAGATTTCCACGAGATGCCGCCGCAGCGCGGGTTCGGTGTGGTGCTCATGGGCGCGCTCGAAATGGATGTCCGTGAAAGCGCCGAGAAAGTTTTCCCGCAGATCGCGGCGCACGATTTCGCAGGCGTCGAGCACGCCGGAGAAAAGGCACTCAGGCGCGAGCACGTCGGGCGCGATGCCGACGGCGGTGCTGACGACCTTGCAGCGCGTGGCCGCGGCTTCGAGGACGGAGTGCGGCCCGCCTTCCCAGCGCGAGGTGATGAGATGCAGGTCGGCGATGTTGTAGAGGACGTTGAGCGTCGCGCGCGGGAGGATGTTGATCGCGTAGTCGTCGCGTCCGCCGGTGTCCTTGCCGATGAAGGTGAACGGCACGCCGCGCCGCGCGAGCTGGGTGCGGAGGTAGAACCGGCGCGGGCCGGCGAGGAGCACGTGAATGTCCGCGCCTTCGTCGTGCAGCCGCGCGACGATTTCGAGAAAGGCATCGGGGCCTTTTTGCAGCTTCGGCGCCTGCAGGTCGCCGCCCTCGCTGTCGCGATGAAAATTCGCGATCAGATATTTGTCCGTCGGGATGCGCCATTGCGCGACGAGCGCGCGCCTTTCCACATCCTCCGGCGGCAGCGGACGGAAGACGGCGGGATCGAAAGTGTAGGGCGCAAAGCGGCTCTCGATGCCGAGCGCGGTGAACTGCGCGACGGCTTCGCGCGAGCGCGCGATCCAGAGCGTGACCAGCTCGCGCGCCTTGAGAAACTCGGGCGCGCTGGCGTATTGAAAGGGCGCGTTGTCGGCGTAGCAGAGCACATGCTTTCCGCGAAAATCGCGCCGCGAGAAGCGCAGCAATTTTTGCCACCAGACGGCATGCACGGCCTCGGCGCGGGCGAGCGAAGTACTTTCGCAAACGCCGTCGAGCGAGCCGCGGAGCAGCCGCAGGTCTTCGTCGATGGCCCAGCCGGCCTCATCGCCGCTCGTGAAATGGACGCGCTTTACCGGCATGCGAGCGACGTGCGGATGCGTGCGGCGAGGCGCTGGCCGACGGCTTCCCAGGAAAAGTGCGCGCTCGCGAAACGCCGGCCGGCCTCGCCCATCGCGCGGCAGCGCGCGGGGT
>JANXSB010000519.1 GCA_025352865.1 Chthoniobacter sp.
CCATGCCAAAGACCAGCAGCGCGATGAGCGCGCCGAAGCCCGCGCTCGGCAGGCCGGAGAGAATCGTGACCGGATGGATGAAGCTCTCGTACAAAATCCCGAGCACGAGATAGATCACGAGCACGGCCATGATGAGCAGGACGCCGAGGCCGTTGAGCGAGGATTGGAAAGCCTGCGCCGCGCCTTGGAAAGCGGTGCTGATCGTCGGAGGAATTTCGCCTTTTACCGCGGCTTCGATCTTCGGGATGGCTTCGCCGAGCGCGGTGCCACCGCTCAGGTTGAAGGAGATCGTCACCGCTGGAAGCTGGCCGAGGTGCTGCACGGTGAGCGGGCCGGTACTGCGTTCAATTTTCGTCACCGCGCTTAGCGGCACGAGCTTTCCCGAGTTCGAGCGCACGTAGAGGCTGGTGAGATCGATGGCGCTTTCCTGAAATCGCGGGAGCACTTCGAGGATCACGCGGTACTGGTTCGTCGCGGTGTAAATCGTGGAGATCTGCTGCGAGCCGTAGGCGTTGGCGAGGGCCGTCTCCACTTGATTCGCGGTCACTCCCAGCGCGCCCGCCTTGTCGCGCGCGATCTCCACCATGACCTGCGGATTGGTGATTTGCAGGTCGTTGGTCACGTCGATGAGCCCCGGGATTTCCCGCATCTTCGCCTCCACTTTGGGCGCGACCGCGTAGAGTTCCTGGAGGTCCGGGCCGGAGAGCGTGAATTGGTAAAGGCTCTTCGTCAGCGTCCCGCCGATGCGGATCGCCGGCACCATTTGCGGAAACATTTTCAGCCCCGGCACACTCGCAAGCTGGGGCCGAAGCTCCGCGATGATCGCCTCCGCCGAGGGCCGTTCGCGGCGCGGTTTGAGATTGATGAAAAGCCGGCCGGAATTGCCGGTCGAGCTGTTCGGCCCCACGCCGACGCTCGACATAAAACCCTCGATGTACGGCTTGCCCAAAACAACCGCCGCCGCCTGCTGCTGCATCTCCATCATCTTCTCAAACGACGTGCCCTGCGCCGCCTCGGTCATGATGAAAAGCTGCCCATTGTCTTCATTCGGGATGAAGCCCATCGGCGACACCATGAAAAGAAACACCGTCGCCACGAAGCTCGCGACTGCGACCATGAAGACGACAAAGCCGTGCCGCAGCGCCGCCTTCAGCGTGCGCTCGTAGAAATGCAGCGCGCCGTCGAAAACGCGCTCGCTCATTTGGTAAAGTCGGCCCCGCTGCCGCTCCGTGTGCGGCTTGAGAAAGCGCGAGCAGAGCATCGGCGTGAGCGTGAGCGAGATGAAGCCGCTGACCAGAATCGCCACGCCGATCACGACCGCGAATTCATTCAGCAGCCGCCCGAGAATGCCGCCCATGAACAGCACCGGAATGAAAACCGCCGCGAGCGAGATCGTCATCGAGACGATCGTGAAACCAATCTCCTTCGACCCCTTGAGCGCCGCCTCCATCGGCGTCGCGCCCATCTCGATATGGCGCACGATATTTTCCAGCACTACGATGGCGTCATCCACCACGAAGCCCGTGGCCAGCGTCATCGCGAGCAGCGAGAAATTGTCCACGCTGAACCCGAGCAGGTGCATGACCATGAACGTGCCGATGATCGACAGCGGCATGGCCACGGACGGGATGACCGTCGCGCGCACGTTGCGAAGGAAAAGGAAGATCACCATGACCACGAGCGCGATCGCGAGGACGAGCGTGAACTCCACGTCATGCACGCTGTTGCGGATGGTGACGGATTTGTCGGCGAGGATTTCCAGCCGCACCGCCGGCGGCATCTGTGCGCGGAAGGTCGGCAACAGCGCCTTCACCGCATCCACGACCGCCACGGTGTTTGCGCCGGGCTGTTTCTGGACGGCGAGCACGATGCCTCGCGCGTCGCCAAACCAGCTCGCGATCTTGTTGTTCTCCACGCTGTCGATCACGCGTCCGAGTTGCTCCAGCCGCACCGGCGAGCCGTTGCGATACGCCACGATGAGTTGGCGGTACGCCGCGGCGTCGAAAAGCTGGCCGCTCGCCTGCACCGTCGTCGCCTCCGTCGGGCCGTAGAGTGTGCCTGTCGGCAGGTTCACATTCGCGTCCTGAATCGCCTTCGCCACTTCATCCACGCCCACCCCGCGCGCCGCCAGTTCGCGCGGGTCCACCTGTGCGCGCACAGCGTATTTCTGCGGCCCAAAGATGCTCACCTGCGCGATGCCCGGCGTGGTGGAAATGCGCTGCGCGAGCAGCGTGTCGGCGTACTCATTCACGTCCGAGAGCCGCAGGGTCGGCGAGAAGACCGCGAGGAAAATCACGGGCGAATCCGCGGGGTTCACTTTCTTGTAAGACGGCGGACTCGGCATGTCGCGCGGCAGCAGCCGCGCCGCGGCGGCGATGGCGCTCTGCACGTCCTGCGCGGCGGCGTCGATGTTCCGGTTGAGGTTGAAAACGATGGTGACATTCGTCAGGCCGAGCGCGCTCGTGGACGTCATCGAGTCGATCCCCGCGATGGTGCTGAACTGCCGCTCCAGCGGCGTCGCCACCGAGGCCGCCATCGTCTCCGGGCTCGCGCCGGGCAGGCTCGCGGAAACCTGGATCGTGGGAAAATCCACATTCGGCAAATCGCTCACCGGCAGTCCGCGAAACGCAAACAGCCCGAAGCCGAGGATGCCGAGCATGACCAGCGTGGTCATCACCGGCCGGCGGATGAAGGGCTCGGAGATGCTCATGGTGCCTTCATCTTCGCCAGTTCCCTCGCCGCCGGTTGCGCGATCACCTTCGACCCCGGCACCAGCCGGAGCTGTCCGTTCGTCACCACCTTTTCCCCCGGCTCCACACCAGTCCTGACGATGCTCTCCTGCCCGACCGTCCGCCCCACCGTCACACTCCGCAAATCCGCGGAACCGTCCTCTTTCACCACAAAAACCTGCGGCCCTTTTTGCCCGATGGTGACCGCGCCCGCGGGCACGACCGTGACGCCGGGCTCCGTGTCGAGCCGCATCACGACATCGACAAACGCGCCCGGCCACAGCGCGCGGTCGTCGTTCGCAAACGTCGCCTTGAGCGTGATCGTGCCGGTGGTCATATCCACGGCGTTGGCGATGAAAGTGAGCGTGCCTTCCGCGAGCGGCTGGCCGTTTTTCGGATCGAGCGCGGTCACGGGGAGCGCGCGGGCCGCGAGGCCGCGCCGGATGTCCGCGAGATGGCTTTCCGGCAGGGCGAAGGCGACGTAGATCGGCGCGAGTTGTTTGATCGTTGTCATCGCCGTGTCGGCGTTGTCCTTGATGAGATTGCCGGCCTGCACATTGACCGCGCCCGTGCGGCCGTTGATCGGCGATTTGATCGAGGAGTAACTGAGGCGCACGCCCGCGATCTTCACCATCGCCTCATCGGCCTTGACCGTGGCGTCGGCGGCTTCCGCGGTCGCGCGCATCTGGTCGAGCTGCTCCTTGGAAATCGCACCTTTCACGCCGAGCTGCACATTGCGTTCGGCCTCGTGCCGCGCGTTCTCGGCCTGCACGCGATCCCTCACGAGATTGGCCTCCGCCTGCGCAAGCAGCGTGGCGTAGAGCAGCGGCTGGAGGGTGAAAAGCAAGTCACCCTTCTTCACGTCCTGCCCCTCCTTGAAATTCACCTCGAGCAATTCGCCGCCGACCTGCGCCTTGACCTCGACCGTCGCCACCGACTCCACATTGCCAATCGCGCGAAGATCCACCGGCATGTCCTTCTTCACCGCCTCGCCGAGGTTGACCGGCACCGGCCCGCCGCCCCTGCCCGGCACGCCGGCGGCGTCGGGCTTTTTTTGGCAGCCCGGCGTCAGCGCGAGCGCGAGGGCGAGTGTCGTTTGAAAAACGGAGCGAGCAGTCATGTGGTGTGGAGTGTCCTGCGCTCCTCATCGGGAGCACCGGCAAAGTAGTGCCGCCGGGAAACTAACTCGCAACGATAAATCATGCCCGACCTCTTGGCGACCGAAGCCGCCTGCGCTACGGGCTATTTCACGGACGAGTGGTTATTCGGATGACATCGCGGAGCCCGCGCCTGCCGAGCAGGTCGCCAGACGCGCCATCCAAGCGCCTGTCGGCAGATCGCTGTTGGCAAAAGCGTTGCCGCCGGATTATCCATTCCCCATGCCTGCTGCCGTCCGACGTGAATTCACTCTGCAAGCCCTCGATGGAGCGCTGGCGACCGCAGCGCGACAAGTCCGCGAGAGCCTCACGAAAAAAGGATTGCCGCGCTACATCTTGGAAAATGGCGTGCTCATCCGCATCGCCCCGGATGGAACCCGCAAACCAATGCGCAGGACTTCGGCGGTCGCCAAACGAGGCCCAAAGCCGGGCAGACGAGGTCACTAAGTGGCGCGGGTCAAGCGTCTCCGCATGATTGCGGGTCCGAACGGCTCGGGAAAGTCCGAGTTGTTCAAAAACCTGGCCTTGGAGCGTTCACCGAACGGGGTTTTTCATAGTGGTCCATTCGTGAATGCGGACGAGTTGGAGGAGCAATGGCGCACGGCACGCGCCATCGACCTCGCTCCTTTCCAGATCACGTCTTCAGCGGAGGAACTCCGCGCGTGGATGCGCGGCAGTCCTTGGGCCGGGCGGGTGAGTCGCCTAGTGGAAAAGATCGAATTCCAAAGCGGCGCGCTGCGCATGCCTCATCACGCGGCCCATTCGTATTTCGCGGCAGCGCTCGCTGACTACCTGCGCGAAAAACTCATCGCGGTCGGGCGCTCGTTCAGCTTCGAGACGGTCATGTCGCACGAGAGCAAGGTGAACATTCTCACGCGGGCACGAAGCCGCGGCTATCGAACCTACCTGTATTTCGTCGCGACCGATGACCCGGAGTTGAATGTCCAGCGCGTGCGGGTGAGGGCGCTTGCCGGAGGGCATGCTGTTCCGAGAAAGAAGATCGTTGAGCGTTTTGCACGCTCCCTCGCGCTGCTTCCGGCGGCGATCCGGGAGTCCGATCGCGCCTATCTTTTCGATAACTCAGGCGCAAACCATGTCCTCCTGGCAGAATTCGCTTCTGGAAAAATGTGGAACCGCCATTTGCCGGAGAAGTCCGAACCGGAATGGTTTCGGCGTCTTCTGCGCTCCATGGATTCTTTGTAGGTGAGAGTAACAAGGCCGGCGAAGATGCCCGCCCACCCTTGCCAAGAGCGAGATTCTGAAGCTGCCCCCCTCTGCTCTCCCGAGAATGAATGAATCACGAATATCATGCACCGCCACGGCTTGACTGATACTCTTGCGGATAAACACAACACGGACACTGCCATGATGAAGAACAGAAGAGATGATTTGATCCGTTTCTACCAACTGCTTGAGCGCTTAGAGCAGAGGATCGGTGGCAAGCTCTCGCTGTCCGACTGTGACGGTCGGACAAGCATGCCAACGCGTGGGGTCTATTTTTTCATGGAGCCGGGCGAGGTTCGGACGGATACGGGCGACGGCCTCAGAATTGTCCGGGTCGGGACACATGGGTTGAAGCTCGGATCGAAATCGACTTTGTGGGGGAGGCTTTCCCAGCACAAGGGAACAGTAACATCAGGTGGTGGCAACCACCGCGGATCAATCTTTTGTTTGCTGGTCGGCACGACCATTCCCGGCACTAGCAGCGAAGGCTCAACATGGGGCCAAGGCTCGACGGCCAAAGGCGACATCCGACGCAACGAAGAACCAATCGAGCAGGAGGTAAGCTCGATCATCCGAAATATGCTATTCCTCTATTTGGCGGTTGATGACGCCGCCAATCCTGAAAGTCTGAGGGGAATAGTCGAAAGGCATTCCATCGCACTGCTAAGCAACCAGCGCAATTCTCCGCTTGATCCTCCATCGCAGGCATGGCGCGGACACCGCTGCAACCGCGAGAAAGTCCGGCTATCCGGTCTGTGGAATCAAAACCATGTGGACGAGAAATACGACCCAGCGTTCTTGCATACGATGGAATCCCTTATCGACAGAATGTGATTGCCAAAATGAAAATTGTCATTCAATGCGCAGGAAGTAAGAACCCGGCACGTCCAGGCGCGGGATTTCGGGCCGCCAACAACCGCCTGATTAAGTTCGTGGCCCATCCGACCCATCCAAAGTTGCCGCACAGCGATACATATGCCTATGCACGGCCAGACGATATGTCCGATGGGTCGCAAACTTGGCGGGAACGTCTTTTGGATTACAACAAGGAAGCTCCCGCGAATCGATTGCACCTGCTTCCCGCCTACCAGCTTTACGCGGACAAGGCATATCAAGGCTTGGTGCGAAAATTCGGTAACGCACAGGTCTTCATCCTTTCTGCTGGTTGGGGGCTGATCCCCGCCGATTTCCTGACTCCAGATTACGACATCACGTTTAGCCAAGCAAAAAAAGTTCCTGCCCATTGTCGCCGGAAGAAGTGTCGCTGGAAGAAATGGGACGACGACTATAAGGATACTTGCCTTTTGCCAGATGACGGAGACAGCACCATTTTTCTCGGCGGACAGGACTACTTGCCCTTGTTCTATCAACTGACGAAGAAGTTAAAGGGAACCAAAAAGGTATTTTTTAACACCAAATCGGACCCGGACCGGAGGTTGGGGCCGGGATTTTGCACAGAGCGATTCCAAACCAATCGTCGAACAAATTGGCACTATGACTGCGCACAGATGCTGATTGACGGACAGATTGGTCTTTAGGTCGAGCTTCTCCATCCCCGACGTTACGTATGAATGGGAAGATGGAATGGCCCGCGTCGCGCTTCGCGAGGCACTCGCTGCACTTACGCCGCGGTTTGAGCGCGGGCCCGCAACTCGGCCTGCCGCTGGCGCGCGGTCTCACCCAGGCGCTGGTAATGGGCGACCAACTGCTCGGGCGTGAGGTCTTTGGTCTGCTCGTAGATGCGGGCCTGGGCGCGGCGCTTGGTTTTCACGCATTCGTATTCTTCAAGTTTCATAGGCGATGACCTC
>JANXSB010000541.1 GCA_025352865.1 Chthoniobacter sp.
CTGCTCGCGGCGGCGGACGAATACAAAGCCGCGCTCGCGCAGAGCGAGGAAGCGGCGGCACCGGCGAAGCGGCGGCTGGAGCAATACGGCCTTGTGTGGGAGCAAATAAAAACCATCCCGACGCGCCAGCCGGACGACCTATACTTCGGCATCCTCGCGCCGCAGTCGGGGACGATTGTGAAGAGCTATGTCGCCGAGGGGCAGGTGGTGAAGGAAGGCGAGCGGATGTTTGAAACGGCGGACTTCACGAAGATGTGGTTCCACTTTCCGGTGTTCGAGCAGGACCTGCCGTTCGTGAAAGTCGGCCAGTTCGTCACGTTGCAAACGCCGTCGCTGCCGGGCGAGAGCATCAAGGCGCGCGTCGCCTTCATCAGCCCGAACCTCGACGAAATGAATCGCGCGGCGATGGCGCGCGTGGTCATCGAAAACCCGGAGCGCAAAATCAAAAACAGGACGCTCGCGTCTGGCACGCTGGAACTGGAAGCGCCGGAAATCCTCGCCGTTCCGCGCTCCGCCGTGCTGTGGCCGGGCAGCGCGCCCCGTGTGTATGTGGAGAAGCAGCCGGGGACCTACGAACGGCGCGTGTTGAAAGTCGGGCGCGTCGGCAATGACGACATCGAAGTGCTCGACGGGCTGAAGGAAGGCGAGCGCGTCGTGCTCTCGGGCGGCATGCTCATCGACGGCCAGGCGCAGCTCGACAGCGCAGCGCCGGACGGCGGCGCAGAGGCCAAGCCGTGATCGACGCGCTCATCACATGGTCGCTGAGGAATCGCTTCCTTGTCGCCTGCGCCACGCTGTTTCTCATCGCGTTCGGCATCCGGGCACTCACGCACACGCCGGTCGATGCGATCCCGGACTTGAGCGAAAACCAAGTCATCGTGTTTGCCGACTGGATGGGTCGCAGTCCGAAGGAAGTGGAAGACCAAATAACTCATCCACTGTCATTAAACCTTCAGGGGCTGGCGGATGTCAGGACGGTGCGCGCCACGAGCATGTTTGGCTTCTCGCTCATCACGGTGATCTTTGAAGACAAGGTCGATAAGTCCGCCGCCCGGCAACACATTCTGGAGCGGCTGAATTTTCTCGACGGCACGCTGCCCGCGGGCGTGGTCGCCAAGCTCGGCCCCGATGCCACCGGCCTCGGATGGGTGTATCAATACTACCTCGAAGTCGATCAAACCAAGTCGCCCAACGGGCGCGGCTATGACCTCGGCGAGCTGCGTGCATTGCAGGACTCGTTCATCCGTTACCAACTCAACTCCGTACCCGGCGTCGCCGAAGTCGGCAGCGTCGGCGGTTTTGTGCGGCAGTATCAGATCGAGGCATCTTCGATGAAGATGCGCGCGGCGGGCGTGTCGCTGAACATGGTGATGATGGCCGTGAGTCAGTCGAATCTGAATGTTGGCGGCAAGACCATTGAGGAAAACGGCATGGAGTTCGTGGTGCGCGGCGTGGGGTTGATTCAAAGCGTGGAGGATTTGGAAAAGATCACGCTCATGGAAAAGGACGGTGTGCCGATTCGTTTGAAGGACGTCGCGCGCATCGAACTCGGCGGAGATTTCCGGCGCGGCGCGCTCGATGTCGCCGGGCATGAAGTCGTCGGCGGCACCGTCGTCATGCGCACGGGTGGAAACGCACGCGAGGTCATCGCGTGCGTGAAGGCGAAGATCGCGCAGCTCTCGCCCAGCCTGCCGCCCGGCGTGGTGATCAAACCCTTCTACGATCGCAGCGAACTCATCGACCGCACCATCGGCACGCTGAAGCGCGCGCTCATCGAGGAGATCCTCCTCGTCACGCTCGCGCACATCATTTTCCTCTTCCACTTCCGCAGCATTCTCATCGTCACGCTGCCGCTGCCGGTGAGCATTTTGATCTCGTTCATCCTCATGCGGCAATTCGGCATCATGTCGAACATCATGTCGCTCTCCGGCATTGCCATCGCCATCGGCGTGCTCGTGGACGCGGCGATTGTAATGACGGAAAATGTGATCCGGCATTGTGAGCAGGCGGAGCGAGGCAAAGGCGTCCGCGGCGGCGTACGCGCGTTGCTGGGCGGAGAGCTGCGGCGCCTCCCAATTGCTGAGCCGCAGGTTCTGACACTTGTCCAGGCGCCGGTGGAGCACCTCCGCCGTCAGCCCTGCACCGCGCACAG
>JANXSB010000127.1 GCA_025352865.1 Chthoniobacter sp.
GTGATCGGCGTTTCGCGCGTGAGCAGGATGTCGCCGGTGTCGAGCCCCTCGGCCATGTACATCACGGTCACGCCGCTCGCGGAATCACCGGCCTCAATCGCCGCCTGAATCGGCGCGGCACCCCGCCAGCGCGGCAGCAGAGAGGCGTGCAGATTCAGGCACGCCAGCCGCGCCGCATCGAGCACCGCCTTTGGCAATATCTGGCCGTACGCCATCACCACAATCACGTCCGCCCGCAGCGCCACGATCTCCGCGACAGCCTCCGCCGCGCGCATTTTCACCGGCTGCAAAACCGGCACACCGCGTTCCACCGCGAGCAGTTTGATCGCCGAAGCCCGCAGCTCCAGCTTCCGCCCTGCCGGCTTATCCGGCTGCGTCACTGCGGCCACTACTTCGCACTCCGGTGCATCGAGCAGCCAGCGAAAGGCGGGTACGCCGATCTCGCCCGTGCCCATGAAGACGACGCGCATCACTCATTCACCGCCTGCAAAATATCCATCAGCACCTTCACCGGCGGCTGCGTGGCGTCGATGTCCTTGACCATCTGCGGGCCGTAGAATTCGAGCACCGGCTTGGATTCCTCGTCGTAGGTCTCGAGCCGGTGGCGGATGGTCGCCTCGTTCGCGTCGTCGAAACGGTTCTCTTTCAGCGCGCGCTTTTTCAGCCGCGACACGAGCGCATCGCGATCGGGGCAGGAGAGGTGAAAGACGCGCTTCACCTCGATCATGTCGCGCATGATTTCCGCCTGATGCACGCTGCGCGGGATGCCGTCGAGCACGAGCGAGTCGATGTCCGGCTTGAAGGTGTGCGAGCCCACCATGTCGCCGATGCGCGCCATCCACAGCCGCACGGTGATTTCGTCGGGCACGAGTTCGCCCTTGCTCGAATACTCGAGAAAGGCCTGGCCGACCGCCGTGCGCGTATCGAGCTGGCGGAAGACATCGCCGCACGCGCAGTGAAAGAAGCGCGGAATCGCGCCGAGGATTTTGCCCTGCGTGCCTTTGCCACTGCCGGGCGCGCCGAAGAGAAGATAGGTGCGGTATTTCATAAGAAAGGTGGGAGGCCGCGGAATGTGGGAAGTGGCTGGTGAAAGGGAAAGTGGAAAGTGCTCCACGGCTCCGCCGCCGCGACCCACTTTCCACTTCCCCTTTCACCCTCGCTCCCCAACCCTCCGCACTCCATGCCCGCCGATCCGCCTGCGACCAAACGCGATCCGTACGCCGCGTTCCGCTCGCCGGATTACCGCTGCTACGCCGTCGGCAATCTCATCTCGTCCTTTGGCCGGCAGGTGCTCGGCATCGCCATCGGCTACGAGATTTTCCAACGCACCCGCTCCGCTACCGCGCTCGGGATCGTGGGCCTCATGGGCGCACTGCCCATCGTCTTTCTCTCCATCCCCGCGGGCCTTGCGGCGGATCGCTGGAACCGCAAATTCATCATCCTCGCGACGCAGCTCGTGACCATGCTCGCGTCCATCGGCTTGACCATGCTCGCGCTCGATCACCTCGCTGTACCAGCGATCACGCCGCTTGTCGCCGCAGTGCGTGCGCTCTACACCATCGCCGCGTGGTGCGGGGAGGGAAGTTGGGTCGCGTTCGAGCCGACGCTGCCGCTGATGTATGCGCTGCTTTTCGTCAACGGCATCACTCGCGCCTTCGGCTGGGCGGCGCGCGGGGCGCTCTTTCCGAACCTCGTGCCGCGCGCCGCGCTCTCGAATGCGGTCATGTGGAACAGCGGCAATTTCGAATTCACCTGCATCGTCGGCCCGGCGCTCGGCGGGCTGCTCATCGCGCACTACGGCGTGCCGTGCGCCTATGCCATCGACGCCGCCTGCGCGCTCGCCTGCCTCGCCTTCGTCCTGCCGATCCGCGCGCCGCAGGAAATCAGCCCGCAGCGCGCGCACCCGCTCCAGGACTTGTTCTCCGGGCTGCACTTCGTCCGCGAATCAAAGGTCATCCTCGCCACGATCACGCTCGATCTTTTCGCCGTCCTGCTCGGCGGCGCGACCGCACTGCTGCCCATTTTTGCGGATCAAATCCTCCACGTCGGCGCGGTCGGTCTCGGCTGGCTGCGCGCCGCGCCCTCCATCGGCGCGGTGCTCATGGCGCTTGCGCTCGCGCACCGCCCGCCGCTGCGTCAGGCGGGAGTCGCGATGTGCTGCGCCGTCGCGGGGTTCGGTTTCGCGACGATCGTCTTCGGCCTCTCGGAAACTTTCTGGCTTTCCTTCGCCGCGCTCGTTGCCACGGGCGCTGCGGACAATATCAGCGTGGTCGTCCGCCACACCCTCGTACAACTCCTCACGCCCGACCCGATGCGCGGGCGCGTCTCCGCGGTGAACAACATTTTCATCGGATCATCCAACGAACTCGGCGCGCTCGAATCCGGCGTCACCGCCGCGCTTTTCGGCCCCGTGCTGTCCGTCATCGGCGGCGGTGTCGGCACCATCCTCGTCGTCCTTGGCGTCGTGTGGAAATGGCCGGAAATCCGCCGCATAGGCGTGCTCCAACCCGCGGAGACCGTCGGCGAGCGCGAGACTACGGATTGACGAAAATTTTGTCGCAGGACGGATCGACGACCTGCGCCCCGTGCGGGATGCCGCGCACGTCGATGCGGTTGTAGGGATAGTAAGGGCTCGTCACAAAACCGCCGCGGTCGGTGAAACGCCCGACCGGGTAGCGGCGGTAGTCCTCGCGGTCATCGCGGGAGTCGCGCCGTTCGTCGTAATAGCGGTCGCCGCGACCGTCTTCGTAGCCTTCGCTATAAACGCGCCGCCGGTCGTGCTGCACCGCCTTGCCGATGAGATAGCCGCCCGCTGCGCCGATGGCCGCGCCCGCCAGCGCCTGATCGCCGCGCCCATGCAGCGCGCCGCCGATGGCTGCCCCGGTGGCCGCGCCGAGGAGCGCGTTTTGGCCCGAGGTTTCGCAGCCGCTGAAAGCGAAAGCCGCGAGGAGAAGGAGTGAAATGGTGGGGATGAGTTTTTTCATACGTTGCGTGGATTTATCGCTGCAATCTGACGTGAGGCAAGCGGTGGATGTTCATGAAAAAATCGCACGCCCTCCCATCGTGTCATCCTGAGCGGAGCGGAGGCTTTGCGGAGCGCAGTCGAAGGACCTCTCACTATTTCCTCGGGAAAGGTGGCGGACGAGATGTGCGTGGCTGCACTCGCCCTGCCGCCTTCGCCCCGAAGAAATAGTGAGAGGTCCTTCGACTCCGTTCCGTTCGCAAAGCCGAACGGAACTGCGCTCAGGATGACGGGACTTTTTCTACGCGCCGAATTTGCTCCGCAGCGTGGTCGTGAGGATGAGCGCGATTTTCTCCAGCTTGCTGAGCGAGTAACGCTGAGTGAAAACGCGGAAGCTGTCGCGCTGCATGCGGTCGAGCAGGCGGCGATAGACGGCGCGCATGATCTCGGCGGCGACCATGGTGCGGCGGTCGGCGGACGGGAGAGCGGCCTGGGCGCTGCGATAGAAGCCGATGGCCCGCTGCGCCTCGAAGCGCATGAGCGCGAGGAAGGCGTCGTTGCGGCGGCCGGCGGCGAGGTCTTCGGCGGTGCAGCCGAAGCGGGCGAGGTCTTCGCGCGGGAGGTAGATGCGGCCGCCGTTGGTAAAGTCCTGGCCGACATCGCGGAGGATGTTCGTGAGTTGGAGCGCGAGGCCGAGCTCGACGGCGTAGGTTTTGCAGGCGGCATCGCGGTAGCCGAAAATCTCGATGCTCACGAGGCCGACGGCGCTCGCCACGCGGTAGCAGTAGAGCCGCAGGTCGTCCCACGTCGCGTAGCTCACGGCGTCGAGGTCCATCTCCACGCCGGCGATGATTTCGAGAAAGTTTTCGAGGCCGAGCTGATACTTCGCGATGAGCGCGCGGACGGGAACGGCGAGCGCGGATTCGCCGGCGACCGGCTGGGAAAGGGCTTGTTTCCAGCGTTCCAGCGCGGCGCGGCGGTGCGCAACGGTTTCGCCGGGATCGTCGGCGATGTCGTCGATCACGCGGCACCACGCGTAGAAGACGGTGATGTCGTCGCGCCGCTCGCGCGGGAGCGAGACGAAGGCGAGCGCGAGGTTGGACTTGCTCGCGCGGGTGATGGCGCGGGCGTCGGCGTCGGCGGTGCTCACGCTTCCGGCTCCGGCTGGAGCGCGGAGTCGCGCACGATCACACCGCGCGCGAACTCCAGCACGCGGTCTTCCTTTTCCACCGCAAACGCGGACGACGCCGTGGCGATGACCGTCGTCCCGAACTCCGCTGGCACGCGGCGCAGCAGCGCCGCGAAGCCGTGCAGTTCCGCGCCCGCGAGCGTGCCGTCGAGGTTCTCGACCACGAGGATCGCCGGCTCATTCGCCAGTCCGCGCGCGACGGCGACGTGGTACTGCGCGCGCAGCGTCAGGTCGTCGATCACGGCCTCGGCGGCGTCGGACATTTCGGTGAAAGCGAGCAGGCGCTCGGTGCGGCGGCGCGCTTCCTCGGGCCCGACCTGGGAGATTTTGAAGAGCGGCATCGCGACGTTTTCGATCACGGAAAAAGACGCGAGCAGAAACGGCGCGGCGAAGACAAACCCAAACCGCTGCGCGCGCAGTTCCGCGCGCGCGTCCTCATCGAGCGCGCGTGTCGCCCGGCCCTCGACGAAGACCTCACCGGACTCCGGCAGGTCGAGCAGCCCGAGCACGCGGAGCAGCGCGTTGCTTTCTCCACCGGCATCGCCGGTGAGCACGTGGAAACGGCCCGGCGCAAAGTCCGCGCTCACCGGCAGACCGAAGCCGCTCGCGCACGACACGTCGCGGAGTTCGAGGACGTTGGAAATTTCCGCGCTCACTAAAACTGAATCCAATTCTCCGCCTCCGCCCGTCCGGTGTCGCAGCGTTTGAAAAGACAGACCCAGCCCGCGAGCAGCCACGCCGCGACGATCGCGCGCAGCCACGGGATGATGAGACTCCACACGATGCCCGCCGCCGTTTCCTCCCCGAGCCCGCGCAGCACCAGCCCGAGCGCGACCTGGAGCAGATAGAAATGCAGCGCCGCGATGATGAGGAACCAGCCGAACGGCCAGACGTGCCGCGCGACGAAACGCAGATGATCGCGCACCGCCTCGAAGAGCGATTCGCTGTGAAAGACAAGCGTGATTTGCACCGACGCGGAGAGCAGCAGGATGCCGGTGAGCAGCGTGCGCGCGAGCTGCTGGCGGCCGTCGCTGACATCGGCATTGTCGGGAAACCATGATTGAAACGCGGGGAAGTTTTTCAGGATGAGCGGGAGGTCGATGAAGATGCTGCTGAGCAGCATGACGACGAGCGCCCATTTCAAAACGAAGGTGCAGCGGCGGATCGCGAAATCGAGCAGATGTGAATGCGTGAAGGTGAGCCCGCGCACCCACACGTAGGCGAGCAGGATGAGATAAATCTGCATGCACACGCCGAAGAGGTATTCAAAAAGGAAGCCGATCCACGCCACCACCGGCGCCCAACGGAACCACGCCGCCTGCCCCGCATGCGCCGCCGGTGTATCCGGGCCGCCGCACACCGCGTTGATGAGCTGCGGAGCCGCATAAAGACAGGGCTTGGCGAGCGCCCCGAGCGCGCAGACGAGCACGCCGGCATAGACGATCCAGCCGAATCCGCGGAAACGCTGGCACAGCGCGCGGCGCATGACGGTGTGATGTCCCTGCCAGTTCACGAGCAGCAGCAGCGCCGCGAGTGCGGCCACGGGGAAGGTGGAAAAGGCGCAGTTGAAAATGCCCGCGACGGATTCGAGAGCGGGCAGCGGGCTCTCGCGGATGGCGTCGTGAAGTGCGAAAGGCGGGAGGTGCCAGAGCGATTCCGGCGAGCCGTGGAGCCAGAGGTTGGAATCGCGCCACGCGGCGCGCATCCAGACGAATGCGGGCCTTTCCTCGAACGGGAGCACAGAAAAATAATAGCAGCGCAGCGCGAGTTGAAAAAGCGCGCCGGCGAAACCGAAAATGCCGAGCGTGAGCCAAAGCGTGGAATACCGGCGGATGCAGCGGAAGCCGTCGCGCAGGCTGGCGCGTACGGGGTTCGTGAGCATGAGCAGCAGGTAGCCGCCGAACGCGCCGCAGACCAGCCACGGGAACTGCGCGGCGGGGATAGCGGACGCTAGGAGTGCCATGCGGGGAGAGTTAGCGGGGCGCAGCGCGGAAGGAAAGCGCGGCGGTGGGTAAAAAACTCCTGTCATCCTGAGCGGAGTTCCCGGCGGGCGCAGGCGGGCGGGAACGGAGTCGAAGGACCTCTCACTATTTCTTCGGGGCGGAGGTGGTGGGTGAGGCCACGCACATCTCACCCGCCGCCTTTCCCGAAAAAATAGTGAGAGGTCCTTCGACTGCGCTCCGCAAAGCCTCCGCTTCGCTCAGGATGACGGGGTTATTCCCACCGCGAATTTTTGCAGCCGGTGTAGGCGATGATGAGGCCGAGCAGCACATGGCAGCAGAGCCACCAGATGCAGAGCGGGGCTTGCGAGATGTCGGTCGTGGTGACCTTTTTCACGGCCTCGTAAAAGCGCGTGTCGTGCATCGTCTGAATGAATCCCGACCAGCCCCAGTACGACGCGATGAACGGCTGCGTGAGCATGCTTAGCGCCTTCGGCAGCGCAAGCACGGCACCGCTCAGCGGGAGCTGAAAGCCGACCAGATAGACCGAGACGAGCGACGCCTGCTCCGCCGTTTTCATCAGGCTCGAAAGGCCGAGGCAGACCGATGTGAGCGAGGCATTCACGAGCGTGAGCAGCACGATCTGCGTGGCGAGACTGCCCTGGAATTGCACGATCACATTCACAAACACGGCCATCCACACGGACTGCACGAGCACGAGCACGCCGAGGAACGCGGCCTTCGACGCGACGTAGGCGGACGGGCGCACGCCGGAGAATTTCTCCTTCTCAAAAATCAGCCGCTCGCCGGCGATTTCGCGCGCGGCGTTGTTCGAGCCCATGAGCGCGAGGAGCACGACCTGGAACATGATGAGCCCTGAGACGAGCCCGCCGGTCTTGATGAGTTCCTGCCCCTGCTCCATCTCGTGCTTCATCTGCTCGAGAAAATTTCCGCTCACTACGCCGTTGAGGTTTTTGATCTGCGGGAGGCCGTCGAGCGCGAAGATGACGACGAGGATCGGGAAGCCGACGAGCAGCGCGAGTTGCAGCCAGAGCCCGCCGCGGTCGCGGAAAAAGATCTTCCATCGCCGCGCGAGGAGCACTGCGAATTGCGTGAGCGCGGAAGGCGTGCCCTCGTGCTCGACCTCGGCCTCCTTTTTGTTGCGGCGCAGCTTTTTCTCC
>JANXSB010000550.1 GCA_025352865.1 Chthoniobacter sp.
AAGTAGCCGGATGCGCGCCTTGCCGCGGAGCCCGGTTGCTGCCATCGTCCGCGCATGAATAGCGTCACTGCCGCACCGACCTATCAGTTCTCCGTCGAGGAATACCTCAAGCTCGGCGAGGTCGGCATCTTTCACGAAGACGACCGCGTCGAACTGCTCAATGGAAACATCGTTCTTATGTCGCCCATCGGAATCCGCCACATGAACGCCGTGCGCCGGCTGAACCGCATCTTCCACCGGCTGTTCGCGCGAAAAGCCATCGTCGATGTCCAAAACCCAGTCGTCATCGACGGCCAATCGATGCCACAACCCGATGTTTTGCTGCTGCGGCTGGACTTCGATGAAAGCGCCGCGCCGGGCCCGGCGGACGTGCTGCTGCTCGTCGAGGTCGCCGACAGCTCCCTGCTTTACGACCAGCGCGACAAGCTCGAAGCCTACGCCCGGAACGGCATCGCTGAGTACTGGATACTCGATCTTACGCGCAACGAACTGCACGTCTTCCGCGACCCCGCCGGCCCCGCCTACCGCCACACGCAAGTCGTCCGCCACGAAGAATCCATCGCCCCCCTCGCCTTCGCCGACACGCCCATCGCTCTCGGCGAACTCCTCCCGCCGTAGCCTGCGCCATCCAGCGCCTCGTTCCCAAACTCCGCTTGGGAATGCCAATGGGAGCGAAGTTGCACTTCGCCCGGAGGGTGTGCCTGCAACTGGGGCGCACCAACTCCCGCCCGCCGAAACTTCGCCCGCAAGGGCGTTTCCAAGCTAAGCGTGGGAACGAGGGGAATTAGGCTGTTGCTTGCATGCTTTGCTTACACGTCCGCTCAACCGCCGCTTCAAGATCGTCAAGAAACTGGGGATCATATGCCTCGTTTGTATGGTTCACGTTCCAGAGGTTGCTCCGCCGGATGTCGGGTCGTGGGCTATAGTGCCCCAGCCAGTCAGCCTGCGCTCGCTCGATAGGGGAAAAACGGTTTGAGAGGAGTGCGATAGAATTGCGTTCAATGAGTGCGCGTAGGCTGTTGGCGCCCGGCTCATCAGGCACATTTACCCACAATACTGTCATAGCTCCGATATACTCAGACACTTTCCGCTCGCAGGCAGCCTCATCTGCCATAGCGGTCGCACTTATGCGGAGCGCTGGAGGTGCAGATGAACCGATTCCCCAAGTTGGAATGGGCAGCGCGTCGCGGGCAAGCAAGGCAGCACCAACGTGAAGGCGAAAAATAGACCCTCGGTGATTACCTCCACCAGCACGCGTACCAAGGTGTGCTCTCAATCTTCCCCACAAGGTTGATTTTGATTTCGCACTCACCGCATGGGTTCCAACGCGCACGATTCGCAAGGAGGTTGGCTTCGACAGCCGGTAGTCGGCTGGCTCACGGAAAAAATAGACACCCCGAACCGGGAACGGTGATCGGCCAGTATATTCAACTAACTGCAATCCTTGTTGCTCCAAGGCTTCAAGTTGCGATAAAATCGTGTAGAACCGATCAAGGTCAGTGTGTGGATTGTTCATTCGCCTACTTGCTCCTTCAACCAACGTTGCTGCGGACCGAATTTCATCCCGTCCATGGGCACTTCTAACGTGAACCCATGTTTTTTGAGGAATGGGACAATACCTTCCCGGTAGCGATCCCCGGCCAAGACGACTACTACCGCACCGGCGGGAAGCAATTCGAGCAGTTGACGTTGGGCTCGCTCTGCCCATGCCTCGCGGTTCCGCTTAGTCATGTTATTCAGAGTGCGCTCGTAGTAGCCGATGACTTCGTCAGGGTGCAAAACACCGTGTTCAGCAGAAAGGATAAACCAACTGTCGGCATTCTGCTCTGCGTAACGCCGCATCTTCTTGAAGAACGGCGAGAGATACAGATCCTTCGCGGCCACAGCCAACTTCTGTTTGGTCTTTACGCAGGAAACTAATGCTATCCGAGTCGCTTTTGCTTCATGTCCCGCCTGTTCGTTTATCATAAGCCGCCTTATAGCCGCCAGTTGAGTTGGGAGGCAATGCCCTTCACGTTGCGCTTTTTCCCCTCGTGACCAAGCTCCTGCTTGGTCACGCACTTGTCTGCGAAGCTCCGCTTCGTCCGGCAGGCCACAGAGACGGCGTGCGGCTCTGGAGCCGCGCGCAACGAAGCTGGAGCTTCGCGGACAGGCGGCGTGTCCAAGCTGGAGCTTGGGCACGAGGAAAAGTCTTCGGGCCGCGTCCCGCTGGGACGACGTATTTGGGAAGGCGGCATTTTAATACGCACACACACTATTTCGTTGCGCGGCGGCGGGCGTTGCGCGACGGTCGCGCCCGTTCCCCAAAACGCCCGCGCATGAAGACTGAAACTTTCGACCGCCTCCTCGCCGATGGGGATGAAACCACGGCGGGCAACTACTTCGTCGCGAACTATCCACCGTTTTCGTTCTGGCAAAAGGACAAGGCGGACGAGGTGCAACGCGCGCTCGCGCAGCCCGCGCCGGCGGGTGTGCCGCTGGGTGTTTATTTTCACATTCCGTTTTGCCGGAAGCGCTGCCACTTCTGCTACTTCCGCGTTTATACGGACAAGAACGCGGACGAGATCAAGGGCTACCTGGAACTCGGCATGCGGGAGCTGGCGCGCTATGCGGCGACGCCACGGATCGCGGGGCGGAAGCCGAAGTTTGTCTATTTCGGCGGGGGCACGCCGAGCTATCTGTCGGTGGCGCAGCTCGCGGCGCTGACGGAGCGGATGAAGGCGCTGCTGCCGTGGGACGAGGCGGAGGAGGTGGCCTTTGAGGCGGAGCCGGGGACGCTGACGGAGGCGAAGCTACAGGCGATTCGCGACATCGGGGTGACGCGGCTTTCGCTGGGCGTGGAAAATTTCGACAAGCACCTGCTGGAGATCAATGGGCGCGCGCATCGGGAGGATGAGATTTACCGGGCGTATGACTTTGCGCGGAAGATCGGGTTCCCGCAGATCAATATCGACCTCATCGCGGGGATGATCGAGGAGACGGACGCGAACTGGCAGCGGAACATCGCGAAGACCATCGAGTTTCAGCCGGACTCGGTGACGATCTACCAGATGGAAATCCCGTACAACACGACGATCTACCAGCAGATGAGGGCCGAGGGGAAACTCGTCGCACCCGTGGCCGACTGGCAGACGAAGCGCCGCTGGGTGGACGAGGCGTTCTCCGCGCTGGAGCGCGCCGGATACACGGTGACGAGCGCGACGACGGCGGTACGCGATCCGCAGAAGACGAAGTTCCTTTATCGCGATCTGCTGTGGCAGGGCGCGGATTTGCTCGGGCTCGGGGTCGCGAGTTTCAGCCACGTCGCAGGCGTGCATTTTCAAAACCTGCCGGACTTTGAAACCTACACAGCGGCGGTGCGGCGCGGGGATTTGCCCATCGGGCGCGCGCTGGTCACGACGGAGGAGGAACGGATGATCCGCGAGCTGATCCTGCAGCTCAAACTCGGGCGGGTGAGCCAGAGCTACTTCCGGGAGAAGTTCGGCGTGGTAGTCGCCGAGCGGTTCAATCAGCAACTCGCCGAATTGACGCGCCGCGGCCTGCTTTCCGAGCAAGGCGACTGGCTGGTGCTCACCCGCGAGGCGCTGCTGAAGATCGACGTGATCCTGCACGCGTTCTTTTTGCCGCAGCATCAAAACGCCCGCTACACATGATCGCCGCCGAGCCCAGCACGGACTTGCTTTATCCGCTCTCGCACTTTTGCCGGGCGGGCGGGCATCCGCTGCCGGCAGTTGAGATCGTCGACGGCGCGGTCATGCCCGAGCCGTATCGCACGTTGCTCGTGCATCACGGCGACATGACTTCGCGGCTGGAGGAGTTTCACGGTGCGCCGATGAAGCTGCGAGTGCTGCATCGCGAAACGAGCGGCGACGCCTACCGCCGCGAGGTCTTGCTCTGCGCGCAGGACAGCGGCCTGCCGGTCGAGTATGGGGCGATTGAAATCAAACTCGCCGCGTTCGATGAGCCGCTGCGCGCGCTCATTCTCGAAGGGCGTGCGCCGCTCGGCGGGCTGCTCAATCGTCATGGTATCCGCTACCGCAGCGAGCCGCGCGCCTACTTGAAACTCGCGCCAGATTCCGTGATGGACGCGCATTTCGACCTCGACGACGCCCATACGCTCTACGGTCGCAGCAACGTGCTCCTCGGCGATGGCGACCGGGTGCTCGCGCGCATCGTCGAAGTCCTGCGTCCGTAATTTTCTTTGAAGCGAATCTGTCTGAACGCGCATGAACAGCCGATCTTCTTCACCGAACTACGATGTCATCATCATCGGCGGCGGCCCCGCCGGGGCGACCGCGGGCGCGCTGCTCGCGGAGAAAGGACGGCGGGTGCTCATCATCGAGAAGGAGAAATTTCCGCGCTATCACATCGGTGAATCGATGATGCCGTTCTGCTGGTTCACGCTGAACCGGCTGGGGGTGGTCGGGGAGATGGACCGGATCGCTTACACGAAGAAATACAGCGTGCAGTTTGTGACGGCCGACGGGCGGCAGTCGCAGCCGTTTTATTTCTTCCAGCATTACGATCATCCGAGCGCGGTGACGTGGCAGGTGGAGCGCGCGGACTTCGATCTCATGCTGCTGAACAACGCGCGGGCGAAGGGCGCGGAGGTGCGCGAGCAGACGACGGTGAAGCGTGTGCTCAAGGATGATGGCGGGCGCGTGATCGGGGTCGAAGCCGTCGGACTGGATGGCGAAACGCGGCGGCTTTTTGCGCCGATGACCATCGACTGCTCGGGCCGCGAGCAGGTGGCGACGGCGCGCGAAGGGTGGCGGGTGAAAGATCCGCAGCTCAACAAGCTGGCAATCTGGACTTACTTTCGCGGGGCGAAACGCGATCCGGGGATCGACGAAGGCAACACCACGGTGGCCTACGTCGAGGGGCGCGGGTGGTTTTGGTACATCCCGCTGAAGGACGATGTGGTCAGCGTCGGGATCGTGGCGGAGAAGGATTATCTTTTCTCCGAATCGAAAGACCCCGCGGAAATCATGTGCCGCGAAATCGGGCGCAACGCGTGGATTAAAGATCACCTCAACGGCGGCCAGCAGTTCGGCGAGTACTGGGTGACGAGCGAATTTTCCTATCGCTCGAAGTACTGCGCGGCGGACGGGCTGCTGCTCGCGGGCGATGCGTTCGCGTTTCTCGACCCGGTGTTTTCCAGCGGGGTCTTCCTCGCGCTGAAAAGCGGCGAGATGGCTGCCGATGCCGTCGATGCCGCGCTGACCGATGGCGACACGAGCGGTGCGCGTTTTTCGGACTACGGTGACAAGCTCTGCACGGGTCTCGAGAATATGCGGAAGCTGGTCTATGCGTTTTACGATCCGAATTTTTCCTTCGGGCGGATGCTGAAGGCTTATCCCGAACATCGCGGGCGGCTGACGGACTCGCTGATCGGCGATCTTTTCGAGCGCGATTTCACCGCGCTGTATGAGGCGATGAGCGAGTTTGCCGAACTCCCCGCCGACCTCCCGCATGGCCGCGCGCCGGCCGGCGTTGCGGCGTGACTGCTATGGAATCAGGAAAACAGGAAAACAGGAAAAAACCGGACTTGGCTTTCCTGCTTTCCTGTTTTCCTGATTCCATCTCCCTGGCTCTGGCGCTTGTTGCCGCGCTCTCCGGCGGGAGCGCCCGCGCTGCCGACTGGCCGCATTTTCTCGGGCCGAAGTATGACAACAGCTCCACGGAAACCGGGCTGCTCCACGAGTGGCCGAAGGACGGGCCGCGCAAGCTGTGGGAGTCGCCGAAGGGCGCGGGGCATTCTGCGCCGGCGGTGAGCGGGGGAAAGGCCGTGGTCTTTTCCGCCGAGGGCGAAAATGAAGTCGTCGAGGCGCTCGATGCGGCGAATGGAGCGCGGCTTTGGCGCGTGAGCTATGCCGCGCCTTACACGTCGAAGTACGGCGGCGGCTCCGGCCCATGCACGAATCCCACGATTGCGGACGGACGCGTTTTCACGCTCGGCATTTCCAGCACCCTGCATTGTCTCGATCTCGCGACGGGCAAGGTCGTGTGGAAGCGCGACCTCGCGGCGGATTACGAATTGCTGCCCACTTTTTTCGGACAAGGCGGGACGCCCCTGGCGATCGGTGGCCGCGTGATCGTTTCGCTCGGAACGCGCGATCAGAAATCCCTCGTCGCATTCGACGCTGCGACTGGAAAAGAAGTCTGGGCCGCAAAGCACGCGTGGGGATCGAGCTATTCGTCGCCGGTCACAGCGACGCTGCACGGGCGCGAGTGCGTGCTCGCTTACCAAGGTGGGATGAGCGATCCGCCGACGGGCGGCCTGCTCATCATCGACGCGAAAACCGGCGCGGTGATCAGCGCCACGCCGCATCGGGCGAAGATGTTTGCGAGCGCGAGCATCTCCGCGCCGGTTGTCGCAGGGTCGCGTGTTTTTGTCGCCGAGGCTTACACCGAGGGCGGGATGTGCGTGGAAATTGCGGCGGATTTTTCCGCGAAGCCCGCGTGGCTGGCACCGAAGTTCGACACGTACATTGTCACCGCCGTTGCTCATGAAGGCGCGCTCTATGGCTTTGCTGGACAGCATCAGCAGAATGCGGAGCTGGCGTGCTACGACCTCGCGACTGGCAAGGTGCTTTGGCGCGATGAACTTGGCGGGAAATTTCAGCGCGCGTCGCTCGTCCGCGTGGACGGTGCGTTTCTCTGCCTCGGCGAAAATGGCGATCTCGCGTGGCTCGACCTCTCGCCACGCGGCGCGGTGGTGAAGACGCGCGCGACACTTTTTCACGCGCCGGAAACGTGGACGCCGCCGGTCATCAGCGACGGGCGTCTTTTCATCTGCCAGAATCAGCCGGGCAGTGGTGGCACGAAGCCGCGGATCATTTGCTACGACCTGCGCGGGGAATGAAGATCGTCCTGCTCACGCCCGGCACGGGCAGCTACTACTGCGGCGTGTGTATGCGCGACAATGCGCTGGCCAAGGAACTCATCCGCCGGGGGCACGATGCGGTGCTGCTGCCGATGTATCTGCCGCTGACGCTCGACGAGGGCGCGGCGAGCCCGGACTCGGAGATTTTTTTCGGCGGGATGAATGTCTATTTGCAGCAAAAGCTCGCGCTTTTCCGCCACACACCGCGCTGGCTCGACCGGCTGCTGAATGCGCGCGGGCTGCTGAATCTCGCGGCGCGGCAGAGTGGCCTGACGGCGACGGCGGACGTGGGTGAACTCACGCTTTCGATGCTGCAAGGCGAGCATGGTCACCAGGCGAAGGAACTCCGGAAACTTATCGAATGGCTGCGCGAGCATCGGCCCGATGCGGTGTGGCTTTCCACGGCGCTACTCGTGGGGCTGGCGCGCGGGATAAAGGACGCGCTCGGCGTGCCGGTGCTGGCGTCGCTACAAGGTGAGGACAGTTTTCTCGACGGGCTGCCGGAGCCGTGGCAGACGCGTTCGTGGGAGGCGATGGGCGAACGGGCGCGGGACTGCGACGCGTGCATCGCACCGAGCCGCTACTATGCGGAGTTGATGGGCTGGCGCATGCGGATGCCGACCGAAAAATTGCGCGTGATTCCGAATGGCGTGGCGATTGAGGAAACGTCCAACGTCCAACGT
>JANXSB010000551.1 GCA_025352865.1 Chthoniobacter sp.
GCACATCAGCAGCCCGCCACCGCAGGAGTGCGCGGCAGAGTCGGACGTGGGCGGTTCGCGGCCGAGCATGGCAGGAACGGCGGCGGCGCTGCTCGGAATTTTTCTCACAGCCGTCATCACCTGGGGCCGGCAGCCCTCCGCGCTCGCCCATCACGCGGCCCTCGGCATCGCGCTGAGCCTCGCCGGGAGCGTGCTCATCGATGCCCGGCGCGGCATCCGGAATCTCATCCGGGCCGATCTTCTGGCGCTCGTTTCGTTCTATTTTCTGACGCTCTGGGAGTTCCTGTTTCCGCAGCCCATGTTTGATCGAATGGCCAGCCTGAGTAGCACGACCCGCGCGCTCTGGATCGTCGAGGTGGCGTTCGCCGGCATCCTCGTCGGACGGCATTTCGTGCGGCTCCGGCGGCAGCCGTTCGAGTCGATCATGACGCGCGCGACACCGATTTCACGGCTCCTCGGACTTTTCTGGATCGCGGTCTTCCTCGGCTATTTTTACATGCTCGCCTGCTCGGGCTGGAATCCGGTCACCATGACGGTCTGCATGACGGACGCGCGGTTTTCGCAGCCGTGGTCGCGCGGGCAGCTCGGCGACTGGCGCGCGGCCTTCAGCGAGCTGGCGCTGCTGCTTTATCTCATCCCCGCGCTCGGCGGCGTGATGCTCGCCCGGCCTGAACGCTACTCGCGGCGGCAGCTCATTCCCGTTGGCGGCATCGTGCTCTACACGCTTTTCTACGGCTTCGCGAGCGGCACGCGGAACTTGTTCGGCACGTATCTCGTGAACTTCCTCATCGGATTCGCCTTTGCCACGCCGCTGGCCAAACGCGCGCGGCTCATCAGCGTCGCGGGCGCGTGCGCGGTGGCGATGGTCGCGGCGACGTACGTCATGCTGCAGTTCCGCACCATCGGGCTGAAATACTGGCTCGCGGGCTATTACGAAGGAAGTGGCGAGCTCCAACGCGACTACATGTTCGTCGATTACAACCTGCTCAACATGTCGGAGATCGCGGCTTTTTTCCCCACACGCCACGCTTATCTCGGGCCGGAGATCCCGTATCTTGCGGTGATCCACCCGATCCCGCGCTTCCTCTGGCGGGGCAAGCCGACCGGCATGTCCGTCACGATCGAGGACATCATGGGTTACGACGGCGGAGTCACGATCGCGGCGACTTTCGCGGGCGAAGCGTACATCGCCGGCGGTTTCATCGGCGTCATCGCGACGGCGCTGGTGCTCGGCGCCTTCGCCGGCTGGTGGAATCATTTCGCCTCCCCGCGCAATTCGGAGGTCGGCATTTTCATTTACGCCACCGGCTTTTTGGCGGCGGTGATCAGCATGCGCAGCATGTTCGTTTTCACCACATCCCTGCTGCCGGCCGCCGCCTGCATCGTTATGGCAAATTTCGCGCTGCCCAAGGCCACCGCGCGCCTCTTCGCTCCGCGTTCCCGCGAGCCGAAGAAACCCGCGCCAACCTCGCCACCAGGCTCGCCGTGATCGCCGCACCCGCCGCTCCGCGCGCGGCCATGCTCCGCGGCGCGAATGACTCATCCTTCGTTTTTCTCGACGGCCTGCGCGGGCTCGCCGCGTTGTTCGTCGTCCGCCACCACGCGCGCTGGCTGCTGTGGGAAGGAATGGCCGAGGGCTACAACCTCCACCCGGAGCAGTATTCGGCGGCAGGCAGGGTGCTGGTCCGCGCGCTCAGCGTCTTTCGCTTCGGGCATGAAGCGGTGATTTTCTTTTTCGTGCTCTCGGGCTTCGTCATTCATTTCGGCTACGCCAAAAAGCTGCACGCCCAGGGAGCGGCGGCGCGGTTCGATGGCGCGGGCTATCTCCTGCGCCGGGCGCGGCGGCTCTATCCGCCCCTCGTTTTCGCGATGGCGGTCACCTTCGCGCTCGACCGCTTCGGCACGGCGATGGGCTTTCCCATTTACACCGCGCAAACGCCTTATCCCGTCATCAATGGAGCGATCCATCCGCACCACGACGTGGCGACCGCCGTGGGCAATCTCGCGTTTCTCATGCAAAGCTGGGTGCCATGCTGGGGGACGGACGGGCCGCTGTGGTCACTTCATTTCGAGTGGTGGTTTTACATGCTCTACCCGGCGCTTTGGTGGCTCTCGCGGCGCTCGGTGGCGCTCGCCGGCGGGTGCGTGGCGGCGCTCTTCGCCCTGAGTCTGCGGGCCGGCGGATGGCCGCTGCCCGGCATCGCGGGGCGCGCGGTGCCGGAAATTTTCACCGCGCTGCTCATGTGGTCGCTGGGCGCGCTGCTCGCCGATGTGGTCGCGGGTCGGACCCGGCTCCCGCTGGCGTGGCTCGCGGCCGGCACGCCGCTGCTCCTCGTGCTGCCGCTGGTTCGCCAGGACCACGGCTGGATCACCGACACGCTCTACGCCTTCGGCTTCACCGGACTGCTCGCGCTCTGCCTGCGGCTCCGCACCCGCGGGCTCCCGCTGCACTGGCTGGAGCGCCTCAAGCCGCTCGGCGACATCTCCTACACGCTTTACATCACGCACTTTCCCATCCTCGTCGCGCTCAGCGGCTGGCTCATGAGCCGCGCGCCGGGGGCTTCGCTCCCACGGCATTTCGGATGGGTGCTCGCGGGTTCGCTGGTGACGATTACGTTTGCCTACGGCGCGCATTTTCTCGTCGAGAAACCGTTCCTCAGCCGCGCCCGTGTCCGCGTTCCATGAGCCTTCGGGTTGCTTTCATTTCGGTCGTCCCGTCGCCGTACCAGCGCGATCTTTTCCGCGCGCTCGCGGCGCGGGCGGAGGTGGAGTTGAGCGTGTTTTATCTCGAGGCGGCCGCGCCGGATTCGCCGTGGCCGGAAAAGGCGCTCGCAAATTACGAAAGCATCCTGCGCGGGACGTGGCTGCGGCGCGGCGCGGCGCGCTGCCATGTGAACTGGCCGCTGCCGAAGCTGCGCGACTACGATGTGGTGGTGATGAACACGCTCATGTCGCTGACCGGCCAATGGCTGATGCGGACTCGCCTGCGGGGCCGCGCGTGGATTTTCTGGGGCGAGCGGCTGGGCCGCGGCGGCGCGCTGCACGCGGCGCTCGCGGCTCCGCTGCACCGGGCGGCAGGCATCGCGTCGATCGGCACTTTCGCGGAGCGCGACTATCGCGAGCGCTTTCCCGAGCCGCGGCATTTTCGCATTCCGTACTACTGCGATCTCGGCGCGTTTCTCACCGCACCGCGCCGCGTGCGCGAGGACGGACGCGTGGTGTTTTTATTTTGCGGACAGATGATCGCGCGCAAGGGCGTCGATCTGCTGCTCGCGGCGTTTCAGCGGCTCGGTAGAAATGCACGGCTGCTGCTTGTCGGGCGCGAAGCGGAGCTGCCTGCGATCCTCGCGCCGCTGCCGTCGGCCGTCCGCGAACGCTGTGTCTATGCGGGTTTCCAGCCTCCGGAGGAATTGCCGCGCTTCTTCGCGCAGGCCGATGTTTTCGTCCTGCCAAGCCGCTACGACGGGTGGGGCGTGGTCGTGAATCAGGCGCTCGGCGCAGGGCTGCCAGTCGTCTGCTCGGACATGGTCGGCGCGGGATATGATCTCGTGGAAGATGAGGTGAACGGGCTGAAATTTCGCGCTGGCGACGCGGATTCGCTGGCGGAGAAAATGGCGCGCTTCGTGAGCGAGCCGGAGATCATCGGGCAGTGGGGCGCAGCCTCGCGGACGAAGGCGCACGAATGGACGCCGGAAGTCGGCGCGACGAAATGGGTGGAAGCTTTTCAGGCCGTGCTCGCGAAATGAAAATCCTCCTCGCCAGCAGCAGTTCGGGGTCGCGCGGCGGCGGCGAGCTGTACCTCGTCTATCTCGGCCGCGCGCTCGCGCAGCGCGGCCACGCGGTGACACTCTGGGCGTCGTCCCATCCGCGCATGGACGAACTCGCAAACACGTTTTCCGGCATCGGCGAGGTGCTGCGCTCGGAATACGAAAACACCTACGATCAGCGCGGGCGCTCGATCGCGAGCTACCTGAATTTCGGCGCAGCGCGCAAGGTCGCCGCTACGTGGCGGGAAGCGGCCCCTGATTTCATCCACCTGAACAAACAAAATCTCGAGGACGGCCTCGATCTGCTGCGCGCGGCCCGGCATTCGGGCGTGCCAAATCTCTGCACCATCCATCTCACGCAAAGCGCGCGGTATCTCCGCGCCAAGCTCGCCGCGCCGCGGGACTTCGTTTCCCGCCGGGCACTGCGGGAGTATCCGGGGCTGCTCGTCACGGTCTTGGAGAACCGACAGCGCGACCTCGCCGAATTTCTCGGCGACTCGCCGAGGATTCGGATGATCCCAAACGGTGTGCCGCTTTCCGACCTCGCCCGGCGCGCGGAGGTGCGCGCAACGAAGCGGGCGGAAATCGGCTTCGGGGAGAACGACCAACTGTTCATCGCCGTCGGCCGGATGGTGGCGCAAAAGCGACCGCTGGTGTTTTTGGAAAAGGCGGAGCAAATCCTGCGGACGCTGCCGGAGGCAAAGTTTCTGTGGGTGGGCGACGGCGGGCTGAGCGGCGAGTGGGACGCGCGGGTGACTGCGAAGGGGCTTGGGCAAAGGATTCGCAGGCTGCCGTGGCACAATGACGTGCAATCGCTGCTGCTCGCGGCGGATGTTTTTCTGCACGTCGCGGAGTTCGAGGGCCTGCCGCTGGCGATCCTCGAAGCGATGTCCGCCGCGCTGCCCTGCGCGATCACGGCGAACCTGCTGGGCGAGATGCCGTTTATGAATGCGGGAAATTCCATCGCCATCGGCGAAGACGACTCGTGGATCGGGCGGCTGCGCGATCCCGCGGCGCTGCGGGCGCTCGGCGCGGCGGCGCGGCGGCTGGCGGAGGAGCGGTTTTCGTTTGGCCAAATGGCGGCGAGCTATGAGGCGCTCTACCGCGAGACACTCGCCGCGCGCCCATGAAGGTGCTGTTTTTCACCCCGCCGGCGGAGCAGCGAATCGG
>JANXSB010000572.1 GCA_025352865.1 Chthoniobacter sp.
TCGTTGCTGCCTACGAACGCCAAGCCGGTCCGCTCGACGAGCAATCCCCCACCCTCGCCACCCTGCGCGACACGCTGCTCCCGAAGCTGCTGAGCGGGGAGCTGAGCGTGGCTGCGGCAAACCATCAAATCACCTGACCCATGGCTGCGATCCAGAGATTCAAGCGTGTGCAGGGTATTGGCGTATTCCACGACTTCTCGTGGTCGGCAGGTCTCGATGACTTCCAGTCTTACAATCTGATTTATGGCCTGAACGGTTCAGGGAAGACGACGCTCTCGAACATACTCCGCTGCCTTGAATTGAAACAATGCACCGAGGGACAGTTCACGGTCACGGCAGATGGAGCTGACATTTCATCCACAACGCTCCCGACGCATGTGGCCCTCCCGCAGATAAAGGTCTTCAACCGGGATTTCGTGGCGGACAACGTCTTCACCAGCTTCGGAACCTGCTGCCCGATTTTCTTCCTAGGCGAGGACAGTGCTGCAAAGCGAAAACAAATTGAAGAGAAGGAGGTTGAAAAGGGGAAACAAGAAGCGGCCTTGGTCGAGGTCGAGCGCAAGGATGGGCGGAAGAAGAGGAGCCTTGAGGAGATCAGAATTGATACCGCTGGAACAATTAAGGAACTACTTCGATCAGCGGGAACCGGCAACGCTTACAACACCTACGACAAGCGACACTTCATCGCAAAGTGTGATACCCACAAAAAGGCGGGGACCAAACCAAGCACGCTGTCTGATGAGGAAAAAGCGCTGCACAAGGCGATCGCGGCAGGGACGGCGAAGCCTGACATTTCAGAAATCCAGTTCACTACCCCTGACTTGGACGCTGTGACGGCAACGACTGAGAGTGTGCTCTCCCGAAGCGTCGTGTCTGAGGTGATTGAAACCCTGAAGAGCAGGCCCGAGGTCAATTCTTGGGTCGGGCAAGGTTTGAAGCTGCACAAAGAACTGGAAGTCAAAGTCTGCCAATTCTGCGAAGGCCCGCTTCCAGATGAGCGCATCGAAAAACTCGAAAAGCATTTTAGTGACGAGTATGCAGCGGTCGTTAAGGCGGTATCGGTGGCAAGGGCAGCGATAGCGACCCACACTACCGCTCTAGCGGAACTCACCGTTCCCGACGAAGCGCGGGTTTACGATGACTTCGTCATGCCTTACAGAACCGCAGTGAATGTAGTTGGCGGAGCACGACGCGCCATCGAGGAGTTTTTGAAGAGTTGCGATGACGCACTCAAAAGGAAGCAGGTTAACCCATTTGAAATCGTTGCACTCTCCGCTGAAGTGCCAGCGTCGATCGACGTCACGGGCATTAACGAGCAGATTCGTGCCCACAATGACCGCACCAAAAACTTCCAACTGGAAATCGCAGCATCGCGGGCGGCGCTGGAGGAAGCCATTGTTGCGGACAAGCTCGACAAGGTTGTGGAGCTTGAAGGGGAAATTGCCGCCGCAGCGGCCGAGGCGGGAAGATTGCGTTCCAGCATAGCTGCGCTCCGCGGTGACGTTCTAAAGCTCGACGGTGAAATCAAAGAACACCGTCGCCCCGCCGAACAGATTAACTCCGACCTTGCCAGTTATCTCGGGCGAAAAGACATCACCCTCGCGGTTGAGGCTGCTGGCTATCGCATCATGCGGGACGGGATACCCGCTACCAAGCTGAGCGAGGGGGAGAAGACCGCGCTCGCCATCATCTATTTTCTGAAGTCTCTTGAAGACCGCGGATTCGACAAGACAAAGGGCATAGTCGTAATCGATGACCCTGTATCGAGCTTGGATGCCAACGCGCTGTTCTATGCGTTCAGTTTTATTCAGGACCGAACGAAGGATGTTGGGCAGCTTTTCATTACGACCCACAACTTCGGTTTTCTTCGCCTCGTTCGGAAGTGGCTGTTCCGAGTCAACAAGACGAAGAAAAAGACGAAGAAGGAAGCGCGGATGTATATGCTCAATTGTCTCGGATCTAGTTCCGGGCGACGAGCAGAACTCGCCGCTCTCGATCCGTTGTTGTCCGAGTATGAATCTGAATACAGCTACTTGTTCTCTCAGGTCGTAAAAGGGGCAGGTGAAACCGCGGGAGAAATCGAAAGATTCTACCACTATCCAAACATTGCTCGGCGTGTGCTTGAAGCGTTTTTGGCGTTCCGGCTGCCGAACTCCGCTCACACATGGGAAGACAATCGCTTCAATAGCGACATGCACGGTTACCTCCTTGAACTGGGTTTCGATGCGGCAAAGACCAATCGGATTCTCAACTTCCTTAACGCTCACTCCCACAACGCTCGCCCCGATGGTTCCGTGGACCATGACGAATCAATCCTTCTCGAAACGCCCGCCGTCTTAGCCGATGTGCTAGCGCTCATCGAACACGCGGACAGCAACCATTGCACTGAGATGAAGAAGCTAGTCAGCCCACCGCCAGCCGCAACATGAGCCTCAACGAATCCATCGTCGAATACGCCGCCCTCGGATGGTTCCGTCTTCGCCGAGCCTGCGGCGGACAAATCGGGGAGCTGGTCCCGCATATGCGGGAGGTGGGGCACGGGCCGCATTTCGCGCCTGGTGAACCGGCGTCCCGCGACGTCGGGAGGGATTCGTTTGGCGAGGTGGTGCTGGTGGGGCGCTTGCGCGCGGCCATCCGGCGGCTGAACCCGGCCATTCCCGATGAGGCGCGGGCAACTGGTAAGGAATTCTTGTCAGTTCAATAGGACAACGAACGGAGGTCAAATCCATGAGCAAAGATTCCGAGACACCATCACCGCCGCCGGGCGGACAGTTCCTCGTTTATCAGACGCAAGACGGGAAGTTGAAGATCGACGTGCGGTTCGAGGGCGAGACGGTCTGGCTGACGCAGCAGCACATGGCGGAGCTATTCCAAACGACGAAGCAGAACATCGGCCAGCACCTGAAAAGCATCTTTGCCGAGGGGGAACTGGCGCAGGGTTCAGTGGTAAAGGATTCCTTTACTACTGCCGCCGACGGGAAAAATTACGCGACCCGTTTCTACAATCTCGATGCCATTATTTCCGTGGGCTATCGGGTGAAGAGCGCCGTGGCCACCCGTTTCCGCATCTGGGCCACCCGGTTGCTGCGGGAATACATCGTGAAGGGTTTTCTCCTCGATGACGAGCGGCTGAAGAATCCGGATCAGCCCTTCGATTATTTCGATGAACTGATGCGGCGGATTCAGGACATCCGCACATCGGAGCGGCGTTTCTACCAGAAAATCACGGACATCTACGCGACGAGCATTGATTACGACCCCACGCAGGAGGTGAGCATCAGCTTTTTCAAGACGGTGCAGAACAAGGTGCATTGGGCCATCACCGGCCAGACCGCCGCGGAAATCATCCACAACCGGGTGGATGCCGCGAAGCCGAACCTCGGCCTGACCAACTGGCGGGGTGCCGTGATCCGCAAGCAGGATGTCTCCATCGCCAAGAACTTCCTCAGCGAGCCGGAGCTGGAGGCGCTGAACAACCTCGTGGAGCAATACCTGATCTTTGCCCAGGGCCAGGCCATGCGGCGCGTGCCGATGCACATGGCAGACTGGATCGAGAAGTTGAACGGGTTTTTGACCCTGAACGACCGCGACATCCTCACCCATGCCGGAAGGATCTCGCACGAGATGGCGCAAACCAAGGCCGAGCTGGAATACGACAAGTTCAAGCTGCTCGAAGCCAGCGCCCCCCGGCCCGTGGACGCGGACTTCGAGCAGGCGACCAAAGACCTGAAGAAGCTGCCGAAGCCGAGGAAACCCAAGCCACCGAAGAAATGAGCCTCAACGAATCCATCGTCGAAGACGCCGCCCTCGAATGGTTCGGGGAGCTGGGCTATGCGGTCGGGCACGGGCCGCATCTCGCGCCCGGCGAACCGGCGGCGGAACGGGATTCGTTTGGCGAGGTGGTCCTGGTGGAACGCCTTCGCGCTGCGCTTCGGCGCTTGAACGGCGCTATTCCTGAAGAAGCTCGAGAAGAGGCTTTACGGAAAGTGCTGCGGGTGGGAACGCCTGCGCTCGTGCAGACGAACCGCGCCTTTCACCGGATGCTGCGCGATGGCGTGCCCGTCGAGTATCCCCGGGCCGATGGCAGCATCGCGGGCGATGATGTGCGGCTGGTGGATTTCGGCGACCCGGGGGCGAACGACTGGTTGGCGGTGAACCAGTTCACGGTGATCGAGGGCCAGCACAACCGCCGGCCGGACATCGTGGTCTTCGTCAACGGCCTGCCGCTGGGCTTGATCGAGTTGAAGAATGCGGCGGATGAGGACGCCACGATCTGGAGCGCCTACGCGCAACTGCAAACCTACAAAGCGGAGATTCCCACGCTGCTGCATTACAACGCGGCGTTGGTGGTGAGCGACGGCTTGCAGGCCCGCATGGGTTCCGTGACGGCGAACCAGGAGTGGTTCAAAGTCTGGCGCACGATTGACGGGCAGCGTGACGCGGCACCCGGTTCCTTGGAACTGGAGACGCTCGTTCGGGGCGTGTTCGAGCGGCAGCACTTCCTCGACCTGCTGCACCATTTCATCGTCTTCGAGGAAGACCCGGACACGGGCGCGCTGCACAAGATCATTGCGGGCTACCACCAGTTCCACGCAGTGAATGCCGCGGTCGAGGAGACGGTCCGCGCGAGCGGGATGGGCGCGGGCGATGGGATTCGGGATCCCGCCGGCACGTATTGGGCCGGGAAGATGCACGGTGGTAAACCCGGCGACCGACGCGCGGGCGTGGTCTGGCACACGCAGGGCAGCGGCAAGAGTTTCTCCATGCTCTTCTTCGCCGCCCGCGTGGTGCGGCATCCGGCGATGCAGAACCCGACGCTGGTGGTGCTGACCGACCGCAATGACCTCGACGACCAGCTTTTCGGCCAGTTCCAGCGCTGCGCGGACATCCTCGGCCAAACACCCATCCAAGCCAGCGGACGCGAGCATTTGCGCGAGCTGCTGAACCGGGCCAGCGGCGGCGTGGTATTCACAACGATCCACAAATTCATGCCGGAAAAGAGCGAAGCGATGCCCGAGCTGAGCGCGCGGCAGAACATTGTCGTCATCGCGGATGAAGCGCACCGCAGCCAGTATGGCTTTGGCGGCAAGGTGAACGAGAAGACCGGCGAGATGTCCTACGGCTTCGCCAGCAACCTGCGCGATGCCTTGCCGAATGCGTCGTTCATCGGCTTCACCGGCACGCCCATCGAGAAGGCGGACGCGAACACGCGGGCGGTCTTCGGCGACTACATCTCTATCTACGACATTCAGCGTGCCGTCGCCGACCAGGCAACCGTGCCAATCTTCTACGAGAGCCGAATCTCCAAGTTGAGCCTGAACGCCGTCGAGATGCCGAAGCTCG
>JANXSB010000590.1 GCA_025352865.1 Chthoniobacter sp.
AGATCGGCATCGTTTACATCGACGAAATCGACAAGATCGGGCGCAAGACCGACAACGTCTCCATTACCCGCGATGTCAGCGGCGAAGGCGTGCAGCAGGCGCTGCTGAAAATCCTCGAAGGCACCACCTGCAACGTCCCGCCGCAGGGCGGACGCAAGCACCCGCATCAGGAATACATCCAGGTCAGCACGGACAAGATTCTCTTCATCTGCGGCGGGACGTTGCAGGTGGTGCCTTCGAGGATTTTCAGGAGCGCCTGCTGCACGCCTTCGCCGCTGACATCGCGGGTAATGGAGACGTTGTCGGTCTTGCGTCCGATCTTGTCGATTTCGTCGATATAAACGATGCCGATTTCGGCCCGCTTCACGTCGTAGTCGCTGGCTTGGAGGAGGCGCAGGATGATGTTCTCCACGTCTTCGCCCACGTAGCCGGCCTCGGTCAGCGTGGTGGCGTCGGCGATGGTAAAAGGCACGTCGATGATGCGCGCGAGGGTGCGGGCGAGGAGCGTCTTGCCGCTGCCGGTCGGGCCGATGAGGAGGACGTTGGCCTTGTCGATCTCCACGTCGCCCAGCGGGTCCATCTGCACCGCGCCGGTGGCCGCCGCGCCGTTGTGGAGGATGCGCTTGTAATGATTATGCACCGCCACGCTCAGCGTCTTCTTCGCGCGATCTTGGCCGATGACGAACTGGTCGAGCTGCCGCCGGATTTCCATCGGCTTCGGCACGCGCAGTGTCGTGGACTGGCGGCGCGCGTCGTCGTTCAGCTCCTTGTCGAGGATGCCTTTGCAGACATTGATGCAGCTATCGCAAATATAGACTCCGGGCCCGGCGATGAGCTTGCGGACTTCCGCATGACTCTTCCCGCAGAAGCTGCACATCGTGAGATTACTCGCTCTGGCCATGTTGGTTTATGCTTCGGTCTTCTCAGCAGCCGCAGTGCCTTCCAGCAGACCCTTCTCCGCGCCGGGCAGTTCCTTGCGCGACTTCACGACCTCATCCACGAGCCCGTATTCCTTGGCCTCCGCGGCGCTCATGTAGTAGTCGCGATCGGAGTCGAGCTTCACCTGCTCGTCGGTCTTGCCCGTGTGCTGCGCGAGGATGTGGATGAGCCGCTTCTTCAGCTTGAACATAAACTCCACCGTGCGCTCCACATCGCTCGCCGTGCCCGACGCGCCGCCGCTGACCTGATGGATCATGATGTCCGAATTCGGCAGGGCGTAGCGTTTGCCCCGCGTGCCCGCCGCGAGCAGCACCGCACCCATGCTGGCCGCCATGCCGATGCAATACGTGTTCACCGCGCACGTCATAAACTGCATCGTGTCATAAATCGCCAGCCCCGCCGTGACCGAGCCGCCGGGCGAATTGATGTAAATGCTCACGTCCTTTTTCCCGTCGTCCATTTGCAGGAAAAGAAGCTGCGCGATGACCGCATTCGCGACGTGGTCGTCAATCGCCGTGCCGAGAAAGATGATGCGATCTTTCAACAGCCTCGAATAGATGTCGTAGGACTGTTCGCGATTGCCGCTCCGCTCGATGACGAAGGGCATGGGGTAGTAGTTATTCTGCGGGGCGGTGATGCGGCGGTCGGGTGGGATGATCATGAGAAAAGGGTGGCTGGCTATTTCGCCCCGGCGGGAATGGTCGTGACGCTAGCCGTGGAGGCGAGGAAATCAAGCACCTTGGCCGTCAGGATCTCCTCGGTGATCTGGTCGAGCGCGTTGCGCTTCTCCAGTTCCTTCAAAAGCTTCGGCGCCTTCATCTCGTAGCGCTCGGCGAGCTGGGCGATGCGGTAGTTAAACTCCTGCTGGGTCGGCTTGATCCCCTCCATCTCCGCGATCCGCAGCAGCACAAACGTCCCCTTCAACTGCTCCCGCGCGTTCTGCGCCGCCGTCCCCAGAATCTGCTGCTCGTTCTCCTTCAGCACCTCGTCCGCCACCCCGCGCGACTGGTTCTCCCGCACGATGTCCGAAAGGATGCGCCGCGTCTGCGTGCGCACCATGTCCACCGGCAGCTCGCACTCCACCTGCGCGAGGAGCTGGCTCATGATCGCATTGCGCTTACCCGCCTCCGCGTCCGCCAACTTCTGCCGGCCCAGTTCCTCGCGCGCCATCTGGCGCACCTCGGCCAGCGTCTTGCCCTCCTGCACCGTGGCGGCAAAGGCGTCGTTCAGCTCCGGCAGCACCTTCGTCTTGATCTCCTTCAGCGTCACCACGTACTCGATCTTCTGCCCGCTCATCCCCGCCACGGGAAAATCCGCCGGCACCTCGATCGTGAACGTCCGCACCTCCCCCACCTTTGCCCCTTCCAGCGCCGCGCAGTAGCCGGGGAAAAACGCCTCCGGCGTCATCCGAATCCAGAAATCATCATTCCCCGCCAGCGGCTTGGCCGACTTCGGAAAAAGTTCATCCACCGGCTTCCCCTCGATCGTCCCCCGGTAATCCACCACGATGTAATCATCCATCGCCGCACCGCGATCCTCCGCGATGTTCACAAAGTCCGCCCCCTGATCCCGCAGATTTTCCAGCGACTCATCGATCTCCCCCTCCGTCACCTCCGTCGATTTCATCGGCACCACCAGCCCCTTATACGGCGGCAGCTCGAAATCGGGATGCGTCACCAGCGTCGCCGTGAACTTCATCGTCCTGTCCTCCCCCAGCTCCACATCCTCGATCTGCGCCAGCGAAAGCACCCGCAGCTTCTTCTCCGAGATCGCCTCCCGGCACGATTCCGAAAGCAGCTTCTTCTCCAGCTCCTCGCGGATTTCCTTTTTGAATTTCTTCTCGATCACCGCCTTCGGCGCCTTCCCCGCCCGGTAGCCGGGAATCTTCGCATACCGCGTATAATCCCCCGTCACCGCATCCCACACCTTCCCCACCTTCTCCGCCTCCAGCTCGATGCGCAGGGTGGTGATGCAATTGGGCAGATTTTCGACGACGACATTCATAGTGGTGTGGGTAAAAAGGCTGAGGTTTTTTGGAAAAGGGGCGGAAAGATAGCGGCTCGCGCGGAAATGCAAACGACGAAATCGCCAATCCCAAAACCGCCATCAGGCAGTGGAAAATTCGCAAGAGGAAGCAGGGAGCCCAAAAGCCTCTGCCTCCACACTCTGCGCAAGCACCATCGGCCCGACGGGCCTGCTTCACGGCCGCTACGATCACGATGTCACCCGGCGATTGCTCGCTGCCGATGAACCACACACGCGCGGAAAAGAGCGCACACTGAGTGCCCGCTCTACTTCACAATCAGCACCCCTCTCATGCCCGCCTGACAATGCGCAGGGAACGAGCACACGTAGGCGTAACTTCCGGGTGCCGACGGAGCCGCAAACGAAGTCTTCCCGCTCTCTTTCGGACCGAGGATGGGAATGGAAGCCAATACTTTGTCGGCCATTGATTTCGGCTGATAGTTCTCCGCTTTGGCGGCAATTGCGGCATTCGAGTATGCCTGGGCATCGACTCCCGCCTTCAGCAGAATCCAGTTATGGCCCATGGCTTCCTTCGGGATATTGCCTTCGTTCTTCAGCTCGATCACAAGCTTTTGACCAGGGTGGGCTTCGATCTTTTCCACGCTGAATTTCATTGTGTCATACGCACTGATAACGACGGTCTTAACCGCGGGCGACTCTGCTTTGAGGCCGCCAGCCATCGCCAGAGTGAAGAGGGATGAGAGAAGGATGTGCTTTAGTTTCATAGGACGTGAGTTGGATTTGTTTGCGATGGGTTTGATTAATGTTGGTTGAGTGCCGGTTTTGACCGGGAATGCGTTAGAATGCGATCCACGCTTCGAGATAAAGCGTGTTGTTGTCCTTCGCGTTCCTGCCCGTGCCATCGTAGTTTGTCCGCGCCCCGTCAAAGCGGTTGTAGATGATGTATTGCGCCGAGAACTTCACATTGCTCTTGGGCCAAAAGGACGGGCCGCCCGACTTGTTAAACGGAATGTAGTTAAGCTGAATTACAAAGCCATCGCTCAGCGGAGATCCGCTCAGGCTTTCCGAGTGGAGCAAGGTATCATGACTGCCGTTGACCTGGAAGTAACCCACCGCCCCCCCGTACGTCTTGTCATACAGATAGTCGATTGTCGCCTTGGTGCTATACAGGTGATCCGTGGCATTCGACGCGCCGCCGAGCCTTTGGCTGGCGCTCCATGTATCCCGTTCGTAGATCCACGAGAACAATCCGGTAATGTCATGCTTTCCAAACGAAGTCTGGTATTGGGCATCCACGCCCCAGTCTATGATATGATCTTTCCCGGCGCTGTTGTCTCGGCCTGGGTAAGTGTTTGCGGCAAGTCCAAAGACACCCGCCTCAAAAGATTGATGACCCATAGACTTCGCATACGCCAGTCGCCAGTAGGGAGAAATGCCGGAGACCTGCGCTTCACCTGAAGGGTCAACTCCCATTGCCCTCTGAAAGCCCGTGCTCAACGTGTGATACCCAGCGATGTCCAGGTAGATTGAGTTAGACAGCATCACGTAACCGCCAAGCCCCCCAACCTGCTGGCTTAGGCCGCCATCGATTAGCGTGCTCGCGCCCGGCGTTGGCCCGAGGCTCGAACTGCTGAAGGGAAAACTCCAGACCGGCGAACTGTTCCAAGGATCCTGCATGCCGGGATTGTTGTTCATGTAGATGCCGTATGAGAATGGCTTGCCGAAGGCTGTCCCCAAATCCGCGTAGCGAATCTCCGCGTTATCCCATTGAAAAGTCTGTGCAACCCCGTCGTATGTGGCCTGGATGAAGGTTCCGAACTTATTCAGAAAAGTTGCCGCGGGCTTTCCAAACAGACCTTCAGCATAAGGACCGAATAATTTCCCGCTGTAGAAGACGCTGGCTTGGTTGAGAGCAAAATTCGAGTTATCCGCAAAATGAGGAGCGGCTCCTCCGGGTTGCCCTTTGTTTGTCATGGAAAAGGACGGGGTCAGCATGAATGCGATCGGAGGCAGATCGGTCTCCGCACCGCCCAGCGTGTAGCCGCCGAGTTTGAACTGCCGGCCAAAGTCAGTGAGAATCGGGTATTCCGTGTGACAAACGACGCACGACATCCCCGTTTGCCGCGCATAGCTTGGGAGTGCGTGTGCAGGTTGTGGCAGGAGCCAAACGGTGGCCAAGGCAGCAAATAACAGCCTGAAGCAGCGAGGATGTTTGGTCTGGAGCAAGTGGGTGAGTTTCATTGCTGTGCAGTTTGTCGCGATGTGCTGGCTTGTCGATCCGCTTTTTGCCAAAAACCGACCGTGGGTTGCGCAATCTTCGCGGGCCGGCCGTGACTGGCCGTATTTCGCTTCGCGAAGGATGGTGCTCGACTTCGGCGGCGCAGAGCAGATCATCGGTAACACCAACTCGCCACCCCATGAACACACGCCCTTTCCTCCTCGCCCTCGCCCTCCTCGCCGGCACCCTGCTCCACGCCCAAGGGCCCGCCGATCCCATCGGCGCGAATCTTTTTCCGCCCGACTTCATCCTCGCCAGCGCCGACGCCATCCACCTCACCGACGGGCAGCGGCAGGCCTTTCGCGAAGCCGTGGAAAAGGCGCAGGAGCGCTTCAGCGGGCTGAACCAGGCGCTCCACCAGGAGGCCGAGGCGCTCGGCAAACTGCTCACCGACCCCACCGTCGCGGAAGCCGCCGTGCTCGCGCAGTTCGACAAAGTGCAGGAGCGCGAGCACGAGTTGAAGCGCGCGCAGATCGCCCTCATGCTCGGCCTCCGCAGCCAGCTCTCCGCCGAGCAGCGCGCCCAGCTCGCTGAACTCCGCGCGAAGCACTCCGGCCAGCATCCGCCGCCGGAACTCGCCGCGAAAATGGAACGCCTCAAGGCGGGCGTGGCCAAATGGCAGGGCGAAGGCCGCGACCCGTCGCCCGTCGGGCAGATGATGCAGCAGTTCGAGCCGCTCATGCACGCGGGGCAGATGGAGCAGGCCAATGCGCTGCTCGATCAGGCGCTCAAGGCGCTGGAGAGCGGCGGCAAATAGGCGGAGCGCCGGGCGCGCTCAATCCCACGGCAGAAACTTTTCCAGCCGGAGCTGCGCCGCGCGTTCCTTCGCCTCCGCCGCGCGCGGGCCGGGGATTTTCGCCATCTTTTCGTAGATGCCCACGGCGCTTTTCCACTGCTGCTGCGCGCGGAAAAGATCGGCGGCATCGAAGCCCGCCTTATAGTACCAGAAAAAGTCGCGGCCCTCGGGCGCGGTCTTGTCGAGCACATCGTACCACGCGGCGAGGGCTTCGTCGGGGCGCGCGAGGCTTTGCAGCGCGCGGCCTTTTTTGAAAAGCGCCTGGTTCCGCCAGACGGGCGCGACGCCGGGCAGTGCGGCGAGCTGCTCGAAGGCGGCGATGGCGTCGTCGAGCTGCTTCGGTTCCTTGCGCCCGAGGAGGAGCAGGTTGTCGCCTTTCCCGCAGAGCGCGGCGCTGCGCAGCTCGGCGTCGGGCGCGGGCGTGACGGTGAGGATGGCGTCGTAGAGCACCACGGCCTCGCTTTCCTTGCCGAGCTTGCTTTGCACGATGGCCTGCTGCTGCCGCGCGTAGAGCTTGAGCGGGCCGTCGTACCTGACCACCTGGTCGAAAAGCGAGAGCGCGCGATCGACCGCGCCCGCATTGATCTCGCGCATCGCCGACTGTCCAGCGAGGAAGAGCGCAGCCTCCGCGTACCGCCCGGTGGGCTGCTCCTGCACGATGAGGGTGAACTGCGTCTCGGCGTCCGAGTGATCGCCCGCACGCACGTAGAGCTGGCCGAGTTTCATGCGCACGTCAGCGCGCAAGGGCGAGTTTGGGTGCTCGGTGAGGAAAGCCTTAGCGTGCTCGATCACGGCGGCGTCCGCGGCATCGGCGAGGAAGATGGCGAGATAGGCCGCGTGCTCGGCGGTGTCGGGCGCGGGCGCGGTTTCATTGGCCACGCGGAGGTAGCGCGCCGCGCCGTCGCGATCCTGCGCGGCAAAGGCCAGCTCCGCCAGCGCCAACCGGGCCTCGCCCTGGCGCGGGTGCTGCGGGAAGTGGTGGAGGAAAAGATCAAGCGTCTCCGCCGCGCGCGCATCGCCAGCGCGAGCCTGCGCGAGCCCCTGCTCGAGCAGCAGCGTGCTGCGCATCGGGCTCTCTGGCGCGGCGGCGCTGAGCGCCTGGTAGTCGCTGAGAAAGCGGTCGTGATTTCCGAGCGCGAGCGCGGCGAGCGCGGCGTCGAAGGTCGCATTGGGCCGCAGCCGCGCCGAGCGCTCCGCGGCGCGGTGAAAGGAATTCGCCGCGAGCAACCACTCGCGCTGCTGGAAGTGGATGAGCGCCTTGCGCATCTCGATTTCCGCGCGCTGCGCATCGCCGCTCGCCCGCCGCTCCGCCGCCTCGACCGCCGCGAGCGCGTGGACGAGATCGCCTTTCGCCAGCAGCATGTCCGCCTGCATCAGCCGCGCCGCCGGCACCAGCGGGCTCTCGGACAGATTGTCCACGAGCCCGTTCAGCAGCTTCATCGCGCCGTCGGAATTTTTCGCCCGCAGGCGCATCCGCGCGAGGTAGAAATGCGCCAGCGCCATGACGCGCGGCGCGGCTTCATGCGCCCACGGCTTGAGCACCGTCTCCGAGGGCCGCGCCTGCTGCGCGTAGATTTGATCGAGCCGCGCAAAGGCCGCGTCGAGAAACCGGCTCGCCGGAGAGCGCGCGATGAATTGCTCCAGCACCGTGTCGGCGGAGTCCGCGCCGGTGAGCTGCAGCGTGGCTTCGGACGCCCCGAGCGCCGCGCCGAAGCGCACGCTTTCCACCACGCCCGGCTCGCCGGCCAGCGCCTGGAAAAGCGCGAGCGCCGGGGCAAACTTGCGCTCCGTGAGCAGCAGCCGGCCCTCGAGATATTTCCGCCACGTCCCGTCGGCGGATGAAACGTCCCGCACCCCATCCAGCACCGCGCGCGCGCGCCGTGCATCGCCGGATTCGAGCAGCAAACCCGCGAGGCGCAGCGACGCCGCCGTGCTCTGCGGATGCCCGCGCACAAAGGATTCCAGCGCCACCACCGCCTCCGCCGTCTGCCCCAGCGCCGCGCAGCTTTCCACCAGCCCGAGCTGCGCCGCGGCAGGCGCGTCCGTCTTCGCCGCGAGCTCCTGGAAAAGCGCCAGCGCCTCCTCCCAGCGCCCCGTCCGCGCCAGCACCTCCGCCCGCAGCAACCGCGCCGCCACATCGCCGCCCGCCGCGAGCACCTCCACCGCCGCGAACGCGTCGTCATTTTTCCCCGCCGCGAAAAATGCCGCGCCCAATTCGAGCTGCGCGGCATTGCGCTCGGCAGGCGGCAAGCCGGGCGTCGCGAGCAACGTCGTCAACTTTTGCACCGCCACCTGCGGGATGGATTCCGCCAGCGCCTGCCGCGCCTCGGTGAGCAGCGCAGGCTCGGCGGCATTTGCGGAAAAAGCACCGAACACGATTCCTAAAATCAAACGCAGAGACGCAGAGACGCAGAGGAAACTCCGACGTTCACAAGCGCTCAGCCGTCTTTCGCTCAGCGTCCTCTGCGCCTCTGCGCCTCTGCGTTTCCAAAGCAAAATCTCCGCAACGTAAAACGGCTTCATAGCATCCTCCGCAAATAGCGCCCCGTGTGGCTTTCCTCAATCTCCGCGATCCGCTCCGGCGTCCCCTGCGCCACGATTTGCCCGCCGTCCGCGCCGCCTTCAGGGCCGAGATCGAGCACCCAATCGGCGCACTTAATCACCTCCAGATTGTGCTCGATGATGATGAGCGTGTTGCCGGAATCGCGCAGCTTGCCGAGCACTTCGAGCAGCTTGTGGATGTCCGCGAAATGCAACCCCGTCGTCGGCTCGTCGAGGATATAGACGGTGCGGCCCGTCGCCTTTTTCGCCAGCTCCGCCGCGAGCTTGATGCGCTGGGCCTCGCCGCCGCTCAGCGTGGTGCCGTTCTGCCCGAGCCGCACGTAGCCGAGCCCCACGTCTTCGAGCGCCACGAGCTTGTCGTGGATCTGCGTCACGTTGCGGAAAAAGCGCGCGGCTTCATCCACGGTCAGGTCGAGAATGTCGGCCACGTTCTTGCCCTTGTAAGTGATCTCCAACGTCTCGCGGTTGTAGCGCCGCCCGCGGCAGACTTCGCACTCCACATAGACATCGGCGAGAAAGTGCATCTCGATTTTCTTCACGCCGTCGCCCTCGCACGTCTCGCAGCGCCCGCCTTTCACATTGAAAGAAAAGCGTCCCGCTTCGTAGCCGCGGATGCGCGACGCGGGCAGGCCGGCAAAGAGTTCGCGGATCGGCCCGAACGCGCCGGTGTACGTCACCGGATTCGAGCGCGGCGTGCGGCCGATGGGCGTCTGGTCGATGACGATGGCCTTGTCGATTTGCTCCAGCCCGTGGATCGCCGCGTATTTTCCGGGGCGGTCTTTCGAGCGGTAAAAATGGCGGAACAAAACGCGGCGCAGGATGTCATCGACGAGCGTGGATTTCCCGCTGCCCGAGACGCCGGTCACGCACGTCAGGCAGCCGAGCGGAAAGGACGCGGTCACGCCTTGAAGATTGTTTTCCCGTGCGCCGGTGATCGTCAGCCAGCCGGGGTTGTGCTCGTCCTTGCGGTTTTGCGGCGCGACGAATTGCGGGCGGTGCCGCGTCTTCGGCACGGGGATTTTCGCGCGCCCGCTGAGGTACTGCGCGGTCAGCGAACTCTCGACGGCGAGCACCTCCGCGAGCGTCCCCTGCGCCACGAGAAACCCGCCGCGCGCGCCCGCGCCGGGGCCGAGG
>JANXSB010000598.1 GCA_025352865.1 Chthoniobacter sp.
TACCCACCGGAGCCTTACAAGGGCAAGGGTGTGCGCTATGTGGGTGAGCAGATTCAACGCAAGGAAGGCAAAACTGTCCAGTAAGCATATGGCTACCAAGCAAATCGACCCACTCAAAATGCGGCATCAGCGCCTTCGCAAGAAGGTGGCCGGCACACCGCAGCGCCCGCGTCTCGCGGTGCATTTCTCCGGCCAGCACATTTATGCGCAGGTCATCGACGACGAGGCTGGGAAGACTATCGCCGCGGTGAATACGACTGAGAAGGCGTTCACTGACGACAAAGGCACCCGCGCGAACCTGACCACGGCTGTGAAAGTCGGCAAGCTGGTGGCTGACCGGGCCAAGACCAAAAACATTACCAAGGTCGTGTTTGATCGCGGCGGTTTCATTTACCACGGCAAAGTCAAAGCACTGGCTGACGCCGCCCGCGAAGGCGGACTCGAATTTTAACCAGATAACTATGGCAGCACCCCAACAAGGCAATCGCAACCGCCGCGACCGGCAGGACAAACCGAAGGAAGATTCGGGCCTGACGGAAAAAGTCGTCTTCATCAACCGTTGCGCGAAAGTCGTGAAGGGCGGACGCCGCTTCAGCTTCAGCGCCCTGATCGTGACCGGTGACAAGCTGGGCAAGGTTGGCTGCGGTTTTGGCAAGGCGAACGAAGTGAGCGAAGCGATTCGCAAGGCTTCGGAGTCGGCCAAGAAGGCGATGGTCAAGATTGCCGTGCGCGACAACACCATTCCGCACGAAGTGATCGGCGAGCATGGCGGTGGTCGTGTGTTGCTGCGCCCTGCGTCTCCCGGAACCGGCGTCATCGCTGGTGGTGGTGTGCGTGCGGTCGTGGAGGCTGCCGGTATCCGCGATGTGCTGGCGAAATCGCTCGGATCGAACAACCACGCGAATGTCGTGAAGGCGACGCTCGGAGCGCTTCAGCAACTGCGCTTGCGCGAGGAGATTTACAAAACCCGCGGGATCGCGATCAAGTCGGGCAACGGCTCGGAAAACTAAGTTATGAATCTGCATACTCTCAAACCCCGTCCGGGCTCGAAACACCGGGTGAAGCGTCTCGGCTGCGGCGAAAGCAGTGGTCACGGCAAGACCTCGGGCAAAGGCCACAAGGGTCAGAAGGCGCGCTCGGGCGGAAGCATTCGTCTCGGCTTCGAGGGCGGGCAGATGCCGCTCATTCGGCGCATCCCGAAGCGCGGCTTTAACAACGCGAATTTCAAGACCCGCTTTGCTGTGGTGAATCTCGACGCACTCAATGCCTTCGACAATGGCGCGACCGTGGATGAGCAGTCTTTGCTCGCAGCCGGTATCATCCGCCGTCCTTATGACGCTGTGAAGATTCTTGGCAGCGGTGAGTTGAAGAAGAAGCTGACGATCAATGTGGACAAAGCCAGTGAGACGGCCAAGGCGGCCATTGAGAAGGCGGGCGGGTCGCTCTCCGTCAAGTAATGGCTTTCGGATGCCTCGCGCACGGACGGGTCGCAATCGTCTAGTGAATAACAGACCACTCGTGCCACGATGATCTCGGCCTTTACCAACACATTCAAAATCCCCGAGCTGCGGAGCCGCGTGATGTTCACGCTGGTCTTGCTAGTGATCGTACGCATCGGTGCGGCGGTCAGTTGTCCCGGAATCAATGTCAGTGTGATTCAGGCATGGTTTGCGGCGCAAGGAAATCAGGCCGGCGGATCGCTGGCGGCGTTGCTCAATATTTTCAGCGGCGGTGCCTTGGAAAACTGCGCGGTCTTTTCGCTGGGAGTGATGCCTTACATCAGCGCCTCCATCATGCTTCAACTGCTCACGGCAGTCATCCCGCAGCTCGGCAAGCTCGCGAAGGAAGATGGCGGACGCCAGAAGATCATGCAGTACACGCGTTATGCGACGATCGCGCTGTGCATATTCCAAGGATACATCATCGCCGGAACGTTTGAGAATCCGGGTTCAAATCCATTCCTTTCGGGGATCATGGACACGATTAACAAGATGGGTGTTCCTTTGGTGGCCGAGCCGGGGCTGGCGTTCCGTGCTATGACGGTGACTACGCTGACGGCTGGGACGATGTTTCTGATGTGGCTCGGCGATAAGATCACGGATCGTGGTGTGGGCAATGGCATGTCTCTCATTATTTCCGTCGGCATCGTGGCCCGCCTGCCCTCGGCATTGGTGCAGGCTTGGCGGACGTTTGTGCCCAGCGGCGGTCAGTCGAGTCAGGTCAATCCGATGGTGCTCGTGCTGATGATTGCTTTTTTGTTTTTCGTTATTGCGGCGGTTATTTGTGTGACTCAGGCGCAGCGCCGGATCAGCGTGCAATACGCCAAGCGTGTTGTGGGTCGAAAGGTGTACGGCGGGCAGACCCAATATATGCCGCTGAAAGTGAACTACGCCGGGGTGATGCCGATCATTTTTGCCCAGGCACTGCTCGTTTTCCCTTCGACGATTGCGACCATGGCGTTTAAGAACAGCGCGACTGCGCAGAAAGTGGCGGCGATGCTGACGGCGGGATGGCTGCACTATGCGCTCTATGGCGCGATGATTTTCTTTTTCAGTTACTTCTGGGTGGCGACACAGTTTCAGCCGCAGCAGATCGCGGAGGATTTGAAAAAGTACGGCGGCTATGTCCCTGGTGTGCGCCCTGGCAAGCCGACGGCTGACTTTCTCGACTTCACGATGACACGTCTGACGTTTGCGGGCGCGGTTTTTCTCACGATCATCGCCATTCTGCCGCAGATGCTTTCGCATCAGCTCCAAGTGCCCTACACGACGGCGCAGTTTTTTGGCGGCACCAGCCTGTTGATTATTGTCGGTGTCATTCTGGATACGATGCGTCAGGTGGAGACACACCTGATCCAGCGTCATTACGACGGCTTTTTGCGCAAGGGTCGGATTCGCGGACGATCTGTCAGCCCCACGGGCGGGCAAGGCGAGGCCGTGCAGGAAGGCGCGATGCTTTGGCTTTATGTCGGGATTGCGGCGTTGCTTGTTGCCGGGCTGGCGGTGTTCCTAGCGGGTAAGTTCCATTAGCCGAAAGGGCGGACTGTGTTGCTCGGGCTAACAGCATCGGGAAAAGGAAAGCAGCCAAGCATGATTTGCGATATGGGACAACTGCCCGCGATTTGATTTTGGCAAGTGCATGAGCATTCCGATCAAGAACGACCGCGAGATTGAGAAGATGCGTGCTTCCTGCCGGACGGCGAGCGACGTTCTGGACCGGGTATCGAGCTTGATCCGGCCTGGCATCACGACAGGTGAGGTCGATCACGCGGCGGCGGATTTCATGGCCGAGCTGAACTGCAAGAGCGCCTTTCTCGGCTACCGCGGTTTTCCGGGGCACGTTTGCATTTCGCTCAATGAAGAAGTCGTGCATGGCATCGGTGGGGCACGACGAATCCAATACGGCGACATCGTGAAACTGGATGTCGGCGTGATCAAGGATGGGTGGGTAGGGGATACGGCGACGACGGTGCCAGTGGGTGTCATTGAGGATAAGACGCAGCGTCTTTTGCGCGTGACCGAAGACACCCTCGAACTCGCGATCACCTACGCGCACAGCGGGCGGCGGCTGGGCGACATGTGTGCGGCGATCGAGGACGAAGTCGTGGCGAACGGATACACCGTGGTGCGTGAATTTGTGGGTCACGGCGTGGGGCGGAAATTGCACGAGGAGCCGCAGGTTCCCAATTATGGCCGGCGCGGAAGCGGGCCGAAATTGAAGCCGGGCATGACCATTGCCATCGAGCCGATGGTGAACATGGGCGTCGCGGGCGTGCGCGTGCTGGGGGACAAATGGACGGTCGTCACGCTGGACGCGAAACCGTCCGCACATTTCGAGCACACCGTGCTCATTACGAAGGGTGAACCGGAGATCCTGACATGGCGAAAAAGGACGCTATTGAAGTAGAGGGAAAGGTCGTCGAGCTGCTGCCGAACACGATGTTCCGGGTCGAGCTGCCGAACGGCCACCGGGTGCTCGCACATATTTCAGGAAAAATGCGTTTGCACTTCATTCGCATCTTGCCAGGCGACAAAGTTCTGTTAGAAATGTCCCCCTACGATTTGACCAAAGGAAGAATTACCTTCCGGCAAAAGTAGTGAAGCAACCCTGATCGCACTGGGGAAAACCGATTCCCGGCGCGATTTTTTGTCCTCCGAAAACCACCCGATTTAAGACCATGAAAGTAAGAGCATCCGTCAAACGCCTTTGCGAAAGCTGCCGCATCGTGAAGCGCAAAAACGTAGTCCGCGTCATTTGCAAAAACGCGCGCCACAAACAGCGGCAAGGTTAATCACATCCCACGAATATGCCCCGACTCCTAGGCGTTGAAATTCCCGGCGACAAGCGCATTGAAGCGTCGCTTCCCTACATTTTCGGCATTGGCCCGAGCACTGCGAAAAAAATCCTCGAGCAAGCCAATATCAGCCCCGACGTGCGGGCCAAGGATCTGAGCAACGAGCAGCTCAACCAGATCATTCAGGCGATCACCGCGAGCAAGCTGCCGATCG
>JANXSB010000600.1 GCA_025352865.1 Chthoniobacter sp.
AGGCGGGGATCAAGGCGGTGGAGGTCATCGACGACTGCGTGCGGCAGGTCGTGGAGAAAACGCTCGCGCTCGGCGGGCAACTCATCCTCCTCGCCGACCACGGCAACTGCGAACTCATGCGCAACCCCGACGGCACGCCCAACACCGCGCACACCACGAACCTCGTGCATTTCATCCACGTCTCGCCGCAGCCTGCCGACGGGAAAATCGAAAGCGGCATCCTCGCCGATGTCGCGCCCACCTTGCTCGCGCTCCTCGGCGTGGCGCAGCCCGCCGAGATGACCGGCAAAAACCGCGTCACACGCGGGTAGGGACGGCACTCCGCTGCCGTCCGCGGCGAGGTGGTGCAGGCTCCGGGGAGCGCGTGCTTCCAGCACGTTGGTTTCGGCATCCTGCCGAAACGCACTTCCCACCGCGCGTGGAGTGATGCCGCGCGCTTCCCGGATTCGGCGCGTCAGGAAGTTCGCGAAGGCGGAACGCCTTCGCCAGCGCGCCGGAGGCACGCGCTCCCCGGCACCCGCCGCCTCGCTGCGCTCGCCCCGGACGGCACGGAGTGCCGTCCCTACCTGCGCGCTTTTTTTCGCATTGCGCGGGACGCGCGGATTCGTAGCTTGCGCTCCCGTTTTGCGCCGAATGGCGCGCGGCGACTTGTCCCGTGGTGTAACGGTAGCACAAGGGTCTTTGAAGCCCTTTGTCATGGTTCAAATCCATGCGGGACAGCGCGCGGGCTTGTCGGGCGGAGTGGTGGAGATTAGCGTGCGCGCCACATGAAGATTTCCAAACGCGGCGAATACGCCCTCCGCGCCCTCATCGACTTCGGCATCGCCCACGAGCTGGGGCGTCCGCTGCTGAAGATCAATGAACTCGTCTCGAAGGAGCGGCTGCCTGTGAAATTCCTCGAGCAGATCCTCACTCAGCTCCGCGAGGCCGGCTACATTGAGACGAAGCGCGGGAAGGCCGGCGGATACTTGCTCGCAAAGCCGGCGCGCGAAATCAGCCTGGGCAAAGTCATCCGCCTCATCGACGGCCCGCTCGCCCCGATCTCGTGTGTGAGCGTGACGGCCTACGAGCGCTGCTCGTGCCCGGACGAGGATCACTGCGGCCTGCGCATGCTCATGCTCGACGTGCGCAACGCCATCGCCCGCATCCTCGACCGCTACGTGCTCGCGGACGTGGTCGAGATCACGCTGCGCAAAATGCGGCGCGACGGCGTGCCGATTCCGTTCATGGTCGAGCAACTGCTCACCTCCGCGCCGGTGGCGAAAGGCGAGCCGACTTTCGTGGAGGAGAACCCCGCGGGCGGCTTCCTCGCGGAACTCGCGCAGGAGACAGCGCGGGTGAAAGCCCAGTCACCGGCGAAGCGCAAAGCCGCGCGCTGAGGTGTTCGCGCATTGACGCGGGCACACGCGCTGCTTTCCTTCGCGCCGGTGCTCCCGCCTTTCTACGATACCCTCTTCGCCGCGTTCGCCTTCATCCTCGGCGCGTGCATCGGCTCCTTCCTCAATGTCTGCATCTACCGCATGCCGCTCGGCCTGTCGGTCAATGAGCCGAAGCGTTCCTTCTGCCCGTCGTGCAAATACCAGATTCCGCTGCACCACAATATCCCGCTGCTCACCTGGCTCGTGCTGCGCGGGAAATGCGCGAACTGCGGCGGGCGCATTTCCTTTCGCTACTTCGGCGTGGAACTGCTCACGGGGCTGCTCTTTCTCGCCGTGTGGCTGAAGGTGTGGCCGGCGGGCGCGTGGGTGCTGGCGCTGCCGTACTGGATCATGGCCGCGCTCCTCATCGTCGCCACGTTCATCGACTTCGAGCACTTCATCATCCCGGATGAAATCACCATCGGCGGCACGGTCGCGGGCGTGCTGCTGAGCTTCGCGATTCCCACGCTGCAAGGGCAGGGGACCAACGTGGCCGGCGGGCTGTGGTCGCTCGTCGGCGCGGGCGCGGGCTTCGCGGCGCTCTGCCTCGTGGTGCAGCTCGGGAAGATGGCCTTCGGCAAAAAGCGGCTCACCTACGAAAAGCCCACGCCCTTCACCTGGACGCGCCGCGACCAGGAGGCGGACTTCATCGTGGGCGACGAGGCGATGCTGTGGAGCGATTTTTTCTACCGCGGCACCGAGCAGGTGCTCATGCAATGCGCGTGGCTGGAGATCGATGGCGAGCGCTTTGAAAACGCCGCCGTCCGCTGCGAATGCGAATGGCTCCACCTCGGCGCGCGAAAGTGGGAGCTGGTGAAAACCGATGTCATCCGCGGCGAAGTCACCGCCGTCACCTTCCCGCGCGAGGCGATGGGTTTCGGCGACGTGAAATTCATCGCGTGCATCGGCGCGTTCCTCGGCTGGAAAGCGGTCGCCTTCACGATCATGAGCGCGTCCATGTTTGGCGCGGTCGTGGGCTTGCTGACCATCGTGGTCGGGCGGCGCGAGTGGTCGGCGAAGATTCCCTTCGGCCCCTACCTCGCGCTCGGCGCTTTGCTGTGGCTCTTCGCCGGGCCGGAGCTGGTGCGGTGGTATCTGGCGATGACGCTTCCGGCTTAGAATATCCGCGTTGGTGAGTTATCGGTGGCACCACGCATGATTTCTCGCGCCGCATTTTTGCTTTTGTTCACCACGCTGGCCGCATCGGGCGCGGAGAGGGTGAGCTTCAATCGCGACATCCGGCCGATCCTTTCGGAGAACTGTTTTTTCTGCCACGGGCAGGACGCGAAGCACCGCGAGGCGGACCTGCGGCTCGACGAGCGCGGGGAGGCGCTGCGCGATCTCGGCGGGTATGCGGCGGTGGTGCCGGGGCAGCCGGAGAAAAGCGAAATCATCGCGCGGCTCACATCGCACGACCGCGACGAGGTGATGCCGCCGCGGAAGTCGAACCGGCATGTCTCGCCGGAGCAGATCGCGCTGCTGCGGCAGTGGATCGCGGAGGGCGCGGCGTATCAAAAGCACTGGGCGTATCTGCCCGCGGAGCGCGCGCCGCTGCCGGAGGTGCGGGATGTGAAATGGGCGCGGCAGCCGTTCGACCGCTTCGTGCTGGCGCGGCTGGAAAAGGAGGCGCTCGCGCCATCGCCGGAGGCGCGGCCTGAGACGTGGCTGCGCCGCGCGGGCTTCGATCTCACGGGCCTGCCGCCGACGCCGGCGGAGCTGGACGCCTTTGCCGCGGACGTGGCGGCGCGCGGGGAAAAGGCCTACGAGGACGCGGCGGACGGACTGCTGAAATCGCCGCACTTCGGCGAGCGGCTGGCGATCGACTGGCTGGACGCGGCGCGCTACGCGGACACGCACGGCTTTAACAACGACGCGCAACGCTCGATGTGGCGCTGGCGCGACTGGGTCATCGAGGCGTTCAACGCGGGGATGCCCTACGACCGCTTTCTCACCGAGCAGCTCGCGGGCGATCTACTGCCGCAGCCGACGCTGGAGCAGCGCATCGCCACGGGCTTTGCGCGCAACCATGTCATCAACAGCGAGGGCGGGATCATTGATGAGGAATACCGCGTGGAATACGTGGCCGACCGCGTACGCACGATGAGCACGGCGTGGCTCGGCCTGACCACGGAATGCGCGCGCTGCCACGACCACAAGTTCGACGCCATCACGCAGCGCGATTTCTACCGGCTCTACGCTTTTTTCAACAACGTGCCCGAGCACGGCGAAGACGGGCGCGTGGCGAATGCGGTGCCGATGATCCCCGCGCCGACGCCCGCGCAGCAGGCTGAACTCGCGGCGCAGGAGCGCGAGCTGGCGGCGCTCGACGCGCGGATCGCGCAGGCTCCGGCGTGGCGCGCGGAGGATGCGGAGGCGGTGAGGGGAATGATTGCCGCGATGGCGAAGGATGCGACGCCGCGGCTGCTCGAAGCGGAGACGGCGGGGGATGGCGTGGTGGGCAACGGCGTGCGCGCGGAGGTGGAGAAGGCGGCGGCGAAAATCCCGGCGGCGAAGCTGGATTTCAAAAAGCCGGAGGGCGCGGCGCTCGAACTCTGGATCAGGCCGGATGCGGAAAATCCGCGCGATGTGGCGCTGCTCTCCGCGCTGGACTACAGCGGCTCGCCGGCGGACGCGGCGTATGGCCGGGGCCGCGAGCTGCGGCTCGTGGACGGCGAGCTGGAATGGCGCGAGAGCATGCGCTCGCCGGTGTACGGGCGGATCGTGCGCAGCGAGGGTGCGGCCATTCGCGCGGGCGAGTGGCGGCAGGTGGTGGTGAGTCTCGCGGCGGGAAAAACGGCGGCGTCCGTGCGCGTCTTTGCGGATGGCGAGGAGCTGCCGACGCGCGCGCTACGACGGCCTGATGAGCGAAGCACCCGGGGGGGATTTTCTCGTCGGTGCGTGTCATATTTGGTGGCGTCACAACTGGTGCATCAAAGCGCACCGCCGAGCTATTCGATGCTATCGTATCATCGACTTTTGAGGCCGTTCCACTCAGCGTGCCTGTTTCTGGCTCAATTGTATTTGGAACTGGTGTTGCTGCATGGGCGCCAAAGATAAAGGCCGCGCCGACAACCGCGAAAGCAACCACGCCCATACTCATCATGACTTGACGCAAAGAATAGTGTTTGGGATCTTTAGTGCTTTTTTGCATATAGACAGTATACCTCGACTAAAATAGCTATGGATTAATATCGTTAAAATAATTCCCCGACATAGTAGCGGAATGTGAAGCTATGAACCGTTTATAATTAGCAACTTTTTTGGCGAGATTCGGATCATCAATAATCCAGCCCTTTAACTGGTGATAATACGAGCTCGTCATCAAATAACCGAAGATTTCAGCTTTATCTTCTTCGATCGCCGAAGCCCCATAGCCTGTCGAAAAACCTTTGATGGGATGCTGGCCGGTTAAACATGTATTGACGGCTTCATAGCACGATACCCCGCCCTTGCCATTCGTAAAGCCAGGCGCGTTATACGCTAGCCAGTCGGGATCATAGGGCGCGTAACTTTTGTAGTAAGTGTAGGTAAATAAATGATCATACTCGTGATGAATGACTTCATGGGCATAGTTGCCGGCGTAGGCCGGGTCATAGTACATTTCCTGGGATGGGGTCAGGTGCAGCTGCCCGGAGCGTGCCTCCTACCGCCAGATTTTTGGCGAAGGCGATGCCTTTGAGCTTAGAGTTTGCAACCCAGTCAGTTGGATATTTAGACCATCCATCAATAAATAAAGCCCCGTAAATTTTTAAAACAGAGAGGTCTGGCTGGCTAAGGAGTTGGTAGGTTTCTGACGTCGCCGCCGAGGGATTTGCTTTGGCCGCTGCCGCTGCGACCTCGGTGTTTTTGATAGCTGCTTTGAGACTCTCGACTTCTCCATAGCTCGGGAAATCGACGGGAATGAGTGCTAGAGTCGCTTTGGCTTCGGCGAGTTTTTCTTGTCCCACGAGCGCAAACGCTTTCTGATAATTTTGTGAAGCTGTGAGCCATGCTTCATCTTTTGTTTTTGCAAGTGATAATTTTTTTCTGGTAGCACCAAACACAAAATAATCTTTGTCGGCTTTGGTAATGATGCGAGCCGCATCTTCATACTTATACCTATTGATGGAGTTGCCCGCCTGAGATAGTGCAACAAGCGCCTGATAATTCTGGAAAAATAGAAAGCCTACGACTGCAGCCGCCAGCAAGCTGGTAGTAACGCCAGCTATCATCAACTTTCGTTTTAGCCGCTTAGCGGGTGGTGGCGGGCCATTGCCAGTATTCAAAGTATGGCAATGCGGACAGACGACAGGGCTTACGGCTGATTTATAAATAAGGAAGCCACATTTTTCGCAGTTCATTTATCTTTAATAATACCAGCAATTTGTGGGCAATGATTTGCCAGGTCTCGTGATCAATAAACTTCGTCTATTTGAGCATACAG
>JANXSB010000606.1 GCA_025352865.1 Chthoniobacter sp.
GTCGTGAGCGTGCCGGTTTTGTCCATCGCCACGATCTTCACCTCGGCGAGCTGCTCGACCGCCGCGCCGCCCCGGAAGAGGATTCTGCGCCGCGCGCCCCACGCAATCGCGGCGAGGATCGCCGACGGAATCGAGAGCACCAGAGCGCATGGTGAGGCGACGACGAGGAGCGTCATCGCGTGGTAAAATGCGCTCACGTCGCCCGGCACGGAAACGAACGGGCGGTGATGCAGCGGGAGCCACCAGACGAAGAACATGACGAGCGTGAGTGAGAGAATCGCGTAGGTGTAGTGCGTGCCGAATTTGTCCGTGAAACGCTGCGCGGGGGCCTTGTTGCGCTGCGCGGTCTGGATGAGGTGGATGATTTTTTGCAGCGCGCTCTCCTGCGCGGGTCGCGCGACCACGGCCTCGACCACGCCCCACAGATTCAGCGTGCCCGAGAGCAGCGCATCGCCCACATGCTTCTCCACGGGCGTGGCCTCCCCGGTGAGGTTGGATTCGTCCGCCGCCGTCTCGCCTTTCACGACTTCGGCATCCACCGGAAACTGCTCGCCCGGCTTGATCCGCAGTCGCATCCTCGCCTGCAATTCGGCGACGGGCACGATGCGCTCCACTCCGGCCGGATCAAGCACCGTGGCTGATTTCGGGGCGGAGTCGATGAGCGAGCTGATCTCCTTTTGCGTCCGCTCCATGGCGTAGTGCTCCAGCGCGCCGGAGAGCGAAAAAAGGAAGAGCAGCGCCGAGCCCTCCGCCCATTCGCCGATCGCCGCCGCACCCGCCGCGACGGCGACCATGAGGAAATGCACGTCGATTTCCCGCTCGCGCAGTCTCTCCCAAACCTCCTGCACCGTGAACCACGCGCCCGCGAGATACGCGGTGGCGAACAGGCCGGACGCGAGCCCCGCGTGCGCGCCCGTCGCCCACCAGCCCGCGAGCGCGCACACCGCGCAGACGCCGCTCGCCACGAGCTGTTCCTTCCACTCGCCTTCGTGGTCGTGGTCGTGGTGATGATCGTGCCCAGCGTGCGAGTCCATGAATGAGCGCTTTGCTTCGCATCGCGGCGGCGGTTTGTCATCCCGCGAAATGGCGCGTGGTTCCCTTTTCCGCAGCGCGCAGGCATAGTGGGGCCGTGATTATCTATTTCGTCGAAACCGAACCGGGAGAGCAGGAATTTTACGCCCACGGCCTGGCGGAACACGATGTCCGCTTCGTCCCCACGCTCGCCGAGATCGGCGACGATGTGGAAATCCTCGCGCCTTTCATCAATGCGAAAGTCACCGCCGAATTTCTCGCCGCGCACCCGCGGCTGCGCTTCATCGCCACGCGCTCCACGGCCACGGACCACCTCGATCTCCCCGCGTGCAAGGCGCATGGCGTGGTCGTGTCGCACGTCCCTTTTCACGCCGAGACGACGGTGGCCGAGCACACCTTCGCGCTCAGGTAGTGTCCTAATTTGAATCGTCAGGCCAAACGATTGTCAGATCGGAAGCGTGCTCGCGAGCGAGGGCGACATAAGATTTATCCAACTCGAAGCCGATGAATCGGCCCACCTTGCAGCGGATCGCGGCCACCCAAGAGCTTCCGATCCCAAGAAACGGGTCCATCACTACCAAATCGGGGCGGCATCCATGCAGCCGTATGCACTGCTCTGGCAGGGCGATTGGAAATGTCGCCGGGTGCGGACGATCCTTGTCACGGCACTGAATGGTTTCGTACGGGATAAACCAAGTGTTTCCACGGCACCGCTTGTCCATTCCGTCCGTGTGCTCCCAGCGCGAGATGTTGCTCTTGTGTTTGTATTCTACGCCCACAGCCCGCCGGTCGATTGGAGTGCTTCCCGTTGGCGTGAGATGGAAAATGTATTCGTGGCAGTCGTTTACGAACCGTTCTGAGTTGATCGGCTTGAAATGCCCCTTGGAAAGCTCGTGACCGGCATCGTCGATTACCGTAATCGCCTTGATCCAATGAATCGTGTTTTGGAGGACAAATTTTTCGTCTTTGAGAATCTGGAAAAGAAGCGCGTGAGGAATCGTGGGATTGCTTGGAGAACTGCCGAGATTGAGGAACAACGACCCCTGATCTTTCAAAACGTCCCGGATGCTGCGCGACCACGAAACGCACCAATTCAGGTATTCCGCCTGTTCGAGGGTATCCATGTAGGTGCCGTAATTGATGCCCAGATTGTAGGGCGGCGAAGTCACCACTACATCCACGCTTCCTTTTTCCAGAGACGCCATCCGCTTGATGCAATCCCCGGAGCGAACGTGATGATCGGTAGTTTTTGGACGGACTGATTTTGACCTTGTTGCGGGGCGCGGCATCCCCCATTGAACACGAAATTTTTAGGAGTACAAATCCAATTTCAAAGAAGTTTGGGCTCCCCTGAGTCGGCAGCGGGCCGTGCGGGTTTTCGGAAAAGTTCGGGGAGATGTGAATTGAAAATCGACTTCAACGAATTTTGCCATCCGCCGACCCCATAATTGAGGTAATAGTGGCGCATGTCCTGGAGCAATTTTTGGTTGAGGATTATTTCCGGGCCGTCCGACTCCATGCAGCTTTGGAGTCGCTTGAACAGACTTTGCCATCCCCCGCTTCCGATGGTTCGCTCGTCTTGGAACAACGAATTTATTTCCGGCCCGGTGAGGTCGAAGATGAAAGTTTCTTCGGTCGTGTAAATAGTCGGGCGGCTTCCAGCGCCGCGCGATTCGATGAACAGCAACGGTTTCTTGCCTTGCGTGAGTTTCACGAGCGCAGCCGCAACGCTTTGCGGATTTCGCTTCACCTGCGGATATGCCCTGCGCAACGCCTCGATAACGCCCTCTTTTGTAATCCCTTCGCGCATCTCGGAGACGACGGTTTTTATGGCGGTTGCCAGCGTCACGCGCCCAAAATCGTCGTGGTCGAGTGTAGAGACATCTACCTCCAAACTCGTCAATAGTTCGTCCATCGCTTTTAGGGCTTTGCGTAGCTTTTGCCGTTCTATGATTAACATAGAGATGTCGATTCCGTGCTGCATTTCAGCGTGAAGGTTCCACCGCCCAAAATAAAAAGCAACAAGAAGCTACAAAAGACTTGCGCCGTCGTTCAGCGTACGAGAGCCTCCAGACCGAAAGGAGGCTTCTGCATGATGAGAAGAGCCTCTAGCGCAACGCGGCTAGCCCAGCCGCCGGAAGCGTGACGACATAAAAAAGACTGGGCCGCGTGATTTTAGTGTCCTTGCAAGACGATCACGCGGCCCAGGAGGGCAACCGGGGCCAGCTTGGTAGCGTCAGCAGACTTTACACCTAGCGGACGAGGGTTCGATCCCCTCTGGCTCCAATTACGTAGTACGAATATCATGCCCGGCGGATGCGAGCAACTGATTTCTGGCCCACTCGGAAGGTTTTTGACTGGCCCTTTTGGCCGCGGCGTCGATGCGCCTCCGTTCATCTTTCGACAGGCGCACCGGGAACACGGCCCGCACTTCGTTCTTCGGTAATTTCGGGCGTCCGGCTTTTGGCATAATTAAAGTAATACGAAAATAGTTCTTGCCTCACAGTATTTCCGTATTACGTTAATCGCAAGCAAAACCTCAATATGGCAAACATCCTCTCCACCGAAAAACAGGCCGTCGTCATCGGCGCTCTCGCCGAAGGCAACAGCATCCGCAGCATTGAGCGCATGACAGGCGTGCATCGCGATACGGTCATGCGGCTCGGCGTCCGCGTGGGCGAAGGGTGCGCGCGGGTGCTCGACGAAAAGATGCGCGGACTCGACTGCAAACGCGTCGAGGTTGACGAGATTTGGGGGTTCATCGGCAAAAAGCAAAAGAACGCCTCGCGGGAGGATCGGCGCGCCGGACTCGGCGACGTGTGGACGTTCCTTTCGATTGATCCCGAAACAAAATTGATGCCCAACTTCGTCGTCGGCCAGCGCGACCGCTACCACACGATTGCCTTCATGGAAGACTTGGCGAAGCGGCTGAAAAACCGCATCCAGCTTTCGAGCGATGCAATGGCCGCGTATCCAGACGCGGTGGAACTGGCGTTCGGAACCGAGGTCGATTACGGCCAGATCGTAAAGCAATACGCATCCCCGACCGGCGAGGATGCGCGTAGGTACAGCCCCGCCGAAGTGGTGGCTATCCGCAAGGAACGCATCAATGGCGATCCTAAATATGATCTCGTCTGCACGTCCTACATTGAACGCGCCAACCTCACGGCCCGCACGCACTGCAAGCGGCTCGCGCGGCTCACGCTGGCGTTTTCCAAGAAGCTCGAAAACTTCAAAGCTGCCATCGGGCTGCATCTCGGGTACTACAACCTCGTGAAAACCCACTCCACCGTGCGCTGCACGCCCGCAATGGCCGCTGGCGTCGAAAGCAGCGCGTGGACCGTCACCGACCTCATCAATGCCGCCTGACCCGAAATACATCGCCAAGTTGAAAGAGGCGATCCGCGCCACGCACGGATGCGGAGCGCGCCACTTCACGACTGTCCCTGTGACGGAGACGTTTCGCGGAAAGATCGTGTGGCATGGGGACGTTGAGGTTTTCGATCTCATCAACCACCCGAAGGCGCAGCACTGCTACGCCTGGGCGTATCAGGAGGGCGGCACGATGCACACGACCGCCGTGCTCGGATTGCCGCCTGTCGATTCCGCAGAGAGCGCTGTGAAGGTGGCGATTGCGGCGTCTGCTAGGGCGTAATTTGGCGCGGAAGCCATCTAAATTCGGCTCTGTTAATAACTTTGTTCCACGTAGCTAAAATCAGCGTTCCACAGGCATTGCTTGTTGTTGACAAGTCAACAAATATGTTGCTTTGGATAGGAAAGCGCTTACAACTCGCGCCGAGTGCTTCCCCTCCAAAGTACGCAACAGGTGGCGACCGACAATCGCCAGCGGTTCGTATGATGGATAGAGATCCATTCGTCCACCACATCCCGCTCCTCATGTCTGCCACCATCCAACTAGATCCTTGCATTGCCCGTGCGCGGAAAATTGTCGCCGAAACGTCGCCGAAAACGGCTTTCGTGCGCAAACACTTCGCCAATGGCCGTCCAAACAATTCTCAGGATTCCACTACTGAAGGAACTGTTCAGGCCGTTGGTCGCTTGCTGAAGGCATACAAGAAATTTCATCCCGCCACGTAGCGGCATCTCTCTGCCTGCACGGAAGGCCCCATGCTCCGGCGTATATTCAAGGAGCTGGGGCTTTGTCGTCTAAACCGTTAAACGCAATCCTTAACAATGCCCCGGAAATCCCCTTCGCAAATTCGCAAGACTCGCTCCGAAACGCTCTATGCTGTTTGGTATAAGATTGTGGAAGAATTTGACCGGCTGGCGTTGGTTCCAAAGCTGAACGCAAAAACCGTTGCGAAGGTTGTGGAGGATTACATTGCGGCTCGGGATGCCTTCGTGGCCCGCTACAAGATCAAAGATCGCATTCAGCGCCCGAAGGTGGCCGGGCTGATGGCGGCCTCAATTCTTAAATTCAAGCCGGTCGAAATGAATGACCGCGACCACTCCCCGGTTTATGAGTCCACTCAGGCCAACGAGCTTTTGGCCCTGTGGCATGGTCTTGGAATTTGTGCGGAGGGGGCTTCTCAAAAGAGTATCGAGGCATTCATTTCCACGCCTCATTTTCAGACTTGGCGCGGCGACTTGCTTTGCCTTTTCGAGCAGCATCCGGCCAGCGCAGAGGCGTTCGTGATGATTTTTGAAACGCTGAGCCTTAGTTTTTTCCCTGAGAATCTAAAGCGCAGCGACGAGAAGTAGTCGGCAGAATCCGCACGCCGCCTTCCGGCGAGCATGGATTTCAAATTAGGACACTACCCGCGCTCATGCTTGCGCTCTCGCGGCGGATGCGCGAGGTCATGCTCGCGCCGAAGGGTGGGCGCTTTTCCTACGAGGCCACGCGCGGTTTTGAGCTGGCGGGAAAGACGCTCGGCATCATCGGCATGGGCCACATCGGCCAGCGCGTGGCGCGGCTGGCGCAGGCTTTTGAAATGCACGTGCTCGCCTTCGACATCGAGGAGCCGGCGCAGGTCGCCTCGGAGCTGGGCTTCACTTTCGTGCCGCTCAATGAGCTGCTGGCCCACGCCGAGATCATCTCGCTCCACGCGCCGCTCGTGCCCGCCACCTGGCACATCCTCAACCGCGAGACGCTCGCGAAGTGCCAGACCGGCGTCATCATCATCAACACCGCTCGCGGCTCGCTCATCGACACGCTCGCGCTGCGCGAGGCGCTCGACTCCGGCCAGGTCGGCGGAGCGGGGCTCGACGTGCTGGAGGACGAGCGGGTGCTGCGCGCGCCGGCGTCGAAAATCATTGCGGCGGACATCATCGCGCACCTGCGCTCCGACGCGCTGGCCTACGATGCGCGCGACGCCGACCGCATCCGCGAACTCGAGGATCTCATGCTCGGCGACGCCGTACTCGCGCGGCCCAATGTGGTCTGCACACCGCATGTCGCCTTCAACAGCATCGAGGCCGTGGAGCGGCTCCAGCAGATGACTGTGGAAAACATCACGGCCTTCGCCGAGGGGCGTCCGGCGCATGTGGTCGGGTAGCGGACCGGTCAAAAAAGCCTCCAACCCGCGGTCATCCTGAGCGCGGCTTTGCGAAGCGCAGTCGAAGGATCCCGTGAATCACAGGCGAGGTTGCCGGGAATTCCACGGGATCCTTCGACTGCGTTTTGGTCGCAGAGCCGACCAAAACTCCGCTCAGGATGACCCGCTTTTTGATTTGCCGGATGACGTGCGGCGGGCGGCGTGGTAGCTAGCGGCGCATGGATAACGACCTGCAATTTGAACGCGCGGATTTCACCGCGCCAGTGGCCGCGAAATGCAGCGCCTGCCAGCAGCCGCTGCTCGGCGAATACTTCAGCGCCAACGGCCAGGTGCTCTGCGCGCGGTGCGCGGAAAATCTGCGTGCTCAGCTCGGCGGGGTCGGCAGCCGCGCCGGGCGCTTTTTGCAGGCCGCGCTTTTTGGCACCGGCGCGGCGGTGCTCGGCGGCGCGGTCTATGGCGCGATCATGGCTTACTCGGGCTGGCAGATCGGACTGATCTCGATCGGTGTCGGGATCGTCGTCGGCAAAGCGGTCCGAAAAGGCTCGGGCAACCGCGGAGGCTGGCGCTATCAGCTTCTCGCCGCCTTTCTGACCTACACCGCGATCTGCGGAGCCTATGCCTTTGTTGCCTATCACGAGGCTGCCAACCCGACACTGGCTACCGCCCTAGGGCTCATCATCATCGCCTACGGAATTCCTTTCCTCGGCGGCGCGCAAAACATCCTCGGCATCCTCATCATCGGCTTCGGCGTGTATCAGGCGTGGCAGTTGAACCGCGGCATCGCCATCGAAATCACCGGCCCGCACCCGCTCGCGCCCGGCGCACCCGCCACGCCTCCCGCCGGTGCCTGAGCCGTCCCTCGCGTGTCCGAAATGCGGCACGGAACTCGCCGCGTTTCTCCTCAGTTGCCCCGGCTGCGGCGCGCTCGTCCACGCGGATGAGCTGAAGCAGCTCGCCGACGAAGCCGCCCGCGCCGCGCAGCCCGCCGAGGCGCTCGCCGCGTGGCGTCGCGCCCACGCGCTGCTGCCGCCCGGCTCGCGGCAGCGGGAGATGATCGAGGGGAAAATCGGCGCGCTGGTTCGCATCGCGGAGAACGCTTCGCCGTCCGCCGCCGCACCGCCGCCGGTCACCGGTCCCCACGCGCCGAAGTCGCTCTGGGCGCGGATCACCGGCAGTCTCGGCATCCTCGGAGTCCTGCTCGTGAAGTTCAAATTCGCGATCCTTTTCCTCCTCACGAAAGCGAAGCTGCTGCTGCTCGGCCTGACGAAAATGAGCACACTGCTTTCGATGTTTCTTTCATTCGGCGTCTATTGGTCGCTGTGGGGCTGGCAGTTCGCCGCGGGCTTTGTGCTCTCGATTTACATCCACGAAATGGGGCACATCGCGATGCTGCGGAGGCTCGGCATTCCCTGCACCGCGCCGATGTTCATCCCCGGCTTCGGCGCGCTCATCCGGCTCCGCGCGAATCTGCCCACGGCCCGCGAGGAAGCGCTCGTCGGGCTCGCAGGACCGATGTGGGGTCTCGGCGCGGCGGTCGCGGCCTTCGCACTGTCGCGCACGCTGGAGTCGCCGATGTTCGCCGCGATCGCGCAGATCGGCGCGATCATCAATCTCTTCAACCTCACGCCCATCTGGCAGCTCGACGGCTCGCACGCCTTTCGCGCGCTCACGCGCGCGCAGCGCTGGATTGTGGTCGCGACGGTGCTCGCCGCGTGGCTGGTGAGCGGAGTCGGCATGCTCATGCTCGTGCTGGTCTTCGCGGTGTGGCGCGCTTTTGAAAAAGACGCCGCGCCTGAGCCAAATCACCGCGCGTTCGGCGAGTTTGTCTTTCTCACCGCCACGCTCTCGCTGCTCGCATCCATCCACGTCCCCGGCGGGAGCGGGATGTAGCGCCGCCCGCTCAGTTCACCGCCACTTTCGACAGGTGCCGGTCGAGATACTGCGCGGCGCTCGTGGCGGCGCGGCCGAGGTCGGTGTAGCGGCCGAGTTCGTCGGCGAGCTGGCGCAGGATCGGGAGCGCTTCGGAGCGCTCGGTGTCGGCCAGCGCCTGGATCGCGGAGAGGCGGAAGATCGAGCTGGTGCGGGCTTCGCGCGCCCATTTCGGCAGCATGTCGAGGGCGATGTCGGGGTAGTACCGCGCGATGCCGTAGAGCGCGTAATGGCGCGTGCTGGTATCGCCGGTGGCGAGTTCGTTTTTCCAATACTCCCACTCCGTCTCGGCCGTGAGGCCGAAGTAGCGCATGGCCGTGGCATGCGATGGCGGGTCGATCATCGCCTCGATTTTGAGCTGCGGGTCGATGCTCATGGCCACGTCGTCATCCGCGCGCCCGGTCTCGCGCAGCGCGAGGAGCGCGGCGATGATGTCGGCGGTGTCGGCGCGAAACGCTGTGGTGTCGAAGCGGCTCGGCAACTGCCCGCCGGCGGAGGTGAACTTCGCGACCGCGCTGAGCGGCAGGTTTTCCGTGAGCGCGAGCACGGCGGTCTGGATCGCGCCGGGCGTGAGGTCCGCGTGGTCCTGGATGTAGCCGAGGAGCACGTCGATCTTTGGCGCGGCGAGGGGCGAAAGGCGGAAGGCGGCTTCGACGACTTTGTTGTTCGAGCGGAGCGCGGCGGTCTGGAGCGAAAGCTCACCGCTCTTTCCCGGCGCAAGCGTCAGCAAATCCGCACGAACCGCGACCACGGCGTTGCGTTCGTTTTCAAAAACCTGACCGGCCCGCACGCGCACGGTGAGCGGCTCTTTGCCGGCGTTGGAAATCACCGCGCGCAGTTTCTCGCGGCCATTGCCTTTGAACTCCGCCTTGAACACGCCCTGCCGCAGACCGGCGGCGAGATCCGTTTCCTCCGGCGGAATCGCGGCGGTGAGCGGCGCGGCTGACGCGTGCGCGGGCGACGCGCTCGACGCGGCCACGGCCAGGGCCACGAGGGCGGCCTGTTTCATCGACGGCGACGGGAGCGAGAGGCCGGATTTTCCCGGAAGAAAGGAGAGTCCGCCGACTGCAACCGCGGGCAGAAGGATGGCGCAGAAAGTTTTTGTCTTCATAACTCCTCTGTAGAAAGCAGCCCTCTTGCCAGTGGGGGAAAATAGTTGCCGCCACCGCCGCAACTCGCGACGCTCGCACGCCATGAAGAGTTACTCCGACTTCATCGACCGCATTTTTCTCCAGGAAGACCTGCTCAAAAAGCTCACACCCGCCGAGCCTCTGAGCACCGCCCTGCTGCTGCGCGTCCGCGGTGCCGACGACGCGGCGGTGAGCGGCGGAAAAGCGATCGGTCACGCCGGAAATTTCGCGCTCGTGCGCGGCGGGCTGTTTTACGCCATCGACGCGCTGGACGACGCACACGCTTTTTTCCAAGACGCGAAAGGCGACCTCGGCTCCTACTGGCACGCCATGATGCACCGGCGCGAGGGCGACTTCGACAACGCGCGCTACTGGTTCCGCCGCGCCGGCGTGCTGCCGTGCTTCGCCGCGCTGCACCGGGCGGCGAGCGAGTTTTCCGCCGACATGGCGCGGCAATCGAACTGGGACCCGTACCTCCTCACCGGCGAGTGCGAGCAGGCGCGCTTCGGCGCGGAGGAAAGCGTGGCGCAACTCGTGAAGCTCCAGCGCGTGGAGTTCGAGGGGCTTTTCGACTACTGCTGGCGGCAAAGCGCGCTGGGCTGAGGCGTTTTTCCGTTCGCGGAATTCTTCGGCGCGGTCATTCCTTGCCACGGCGGCGCGGGTTCCCGTAGCGTCTGCGGCCCGATGAATATCCACGAATACCAGGCCCGCGAACTCTTCACGAAATTCGGCGTCGCCACCACGCGCGGCGGCGTCGCGCACAGCGCCGACGAAGCCGCGGATGTGGCGGCGAAGCTCGGCACGAAAGAGTTCATGGTGAAGGCGCAGATTCATGCGGGCGGACGCGGAAAAGGGACGTTCACGAGCGGTTTCAAGGGCGGCGTCCACATGGCGACCTCGGTGGATCAGGTGCGCGATCTCGCGGGGAAAATGCTCGGGCAGACGCTCGTCACGCATCAGACAGGGCCGGAGGGAAAGGTCGTCGGCAAAGTGCTCATCGCCGAGCCGGCGACGATCGCGCGCGAGTTGTATTTCGCCATTCTGCTGGATCGCGCGAGCAGCGCGCCGGTGGTCATCGCGAGCACGGAGGGCGGCATGGACATCGAGCACGTCGCCGAGCACACGCCGGAGAAAATCTTCCGCGAGCCCATCCATCCGATCCTCGGCTTGCATGCCTACCAGTCGCGCAAGATCGCCAAGGCGCTCGGCCTTTCCGGCGCGCAGATCGGCGCGGCGGCGAAGCTCTTCGGCGCGATGTTCAAGCTCTTCGTCGCGCGCGACTGTTCGCAGATCGAGGTGAACCCGCTCGTCATCACCAAGACCGGCGAACTCCTCGCGCTCGATGCCAAATTCAACTTCGACGACAACGCGCTCTACCGGCAGCCCGACATCGTGGCGATGCGCGACAAGAGCGAGGAAGACCCGCGCGAAGTCGCCGCGAGCGAGTTCAGCCTCAATTACATCGGCCTCGACGGAAACATCGCCTGCCTCGTCAACGGCGCGGGCCTCGCGATGGCCACGATGGACATCATCCAGTTCGCCGGCGGCAAGCCCGCGAACTTCCTCGATGTCGGCGGCGGTGCGACGAAAGAGCAGGTCACCGCGGCGTTCAAAATCATCCTCAGCGATCCGCGCGTGGAGGGCATCCTCGTGAACATTTTCGGCGGCATCATGGACTGCGACGTCATCGCCCACGGCATCATCGCAGCCGCGAAGGAAGTGGGCATCGGCATCCCGCTCGTCGTCCGTCTTGAGGGCAACAACGTCGCCGCCGGCAAAGCCACGCTCGCCTCCAGCGGCCTCGCCATCATCCCCGCCGACGACCTCGCCGACGCGGCGCAGAAGATCGTCGCCGCGGTGAAATCAGCGGCGTAAAATCAACAGTCATGCCAGCGACCGAAGCACCCACACTCTCGCCGTGCGAACCGCGCACTGGCGGCCCCGAGTGGCGTG
>JANXSB010000642.1 GCA_025352865.1 Chthoniobacter sp.
GAAACCGCGCCCGCCAATTTCACCCGCAACGACGACGGCGGCCACAGCTACCTCTACAAACAGCCCGAGAACGACGCCGAAACCGCGCTTTGCAAGGAAGCCATGGAAGGCTGCCCGGTCGAAGCCATCGGCAGCGACGGCCCGGCGTAGCCGCGAAAGCGAATTTTCTGCAAGACCCTCACCCGCGAAGGTGAGGGTTTTGTTTTTGGAACGCGAAACACGCGGAACTGCGCGAAAAAGCGCGGAAATAAATTCCCGGATTTCCGCGCCTTTTCGCGTTCCTTCGCGTGTTTCGCGTTCTATTTTCCCCGCCATGAAACCTGAGCAGCTCCGCGCCCGCGTCCTCGCCGAGTGGCGCGGCCTGCCGGAGCCGCCGGTGCGGCCCGACCGCGCGGCGCAGGTCGGCGATGCGGTGCGCAAGCTGATGGCTGGGCTCGGTTTGAAAGACCGCCTGCGCGCGGACGAAGTGCTGCACGCGTGGCATGAGGTCGTCGGTGAGTTCGTGGCGAAACACTCCTCGCCGCAGCAGCTCAAGGACGGCGTGCTAACCGTGCGCGTGCTCCAGCCGACGGTCCAGTTCGAGCTCGACCGTTTTTGGAAGCCGAAGATTTTGGCGAAGCTCAAGGACCGCTTCGGCAAAGGCGTGGTGCGGACGATCAAATTCCGCGTGGGCTGAGCGCATGGCGGATCGCATCATCATCGACGGGCTCGAACTTTCGTCCTTCATCGGCGTCCCCGACGAAGAGCGCGCCGCCGCACAGCGCCTGACCGTGAACATGTCCTGGAGCCGATCCGCGGTTTCACCGATCTCGGCGACGCCCTCGAAAACACCGTCGATTATTTCCGCGTCTGCGAGGAGGTGAAAGCCCTCAGCCTCTCTCGCCCGCGCCGGTTGATCGAGACGCTCGCCGAGGACATCGCCGCGCATCTGCTCGCGCGCTTCCCCCTCCGCGCCGTCGAAGTCGAACTCCGCAAATACATCTTCCCCGACACCGCCTTCGTCGCCACCGCCCTGCGCCGCGAGCAGTCTCCCGCGCCATTGCCTCCGCGCAAAAAAGCAGGCTGAACCTTCGCACCCGCCGCCGCGGGAAATCTTGCCCGTCTCACATGGCGCCGCCACACTCCGTCGCATGTCATCCCCGGCCAGCCTGGAATCTTTCGAGCGCGAGCTGAACCGGCTCGTCGCGAAGTTTGAAAAGGAGTTCACCGCCGTCACCGATCCCGGCTACCTCTTCCGCACCGCCGCCCACGACCGCTTCATCTGCGAAGTCAAAAAACCGCGCGTCACCTTCGGCCCGCGCGACGCCTTCCAGGCCAAGCGCTACGCCTACAACAAGAAAGTCGTCCGCGCGCTCGACACCGACTTCCTCGAATTCCTCGACGAAGCCCGCCGCGAACTCGCCGGCGATCTCCTCAAACACAATGACCGCGCCGACCTGCTCGAAGGCACCCGGCTCAATGAAACCGTCTAGTCCATCCTCGACCGTCTGCTTTTCATCCGCATTTGCGAAGACCGCGACATCGACACCGGCAGCCCGCTTTACGCCATGGTGCAAAACTGGCAGCGCGCTTGGGACCGCGAGGACGGCAAGAAACACCGGCAGGACCACCTCCGTCTCCGCTATTTCTTTCCGCGCCCGGTCATATCGGCTAGAAGCAATAACTGACTGCAATCTGCCATGCCAATCAAACCACCACCGAGCCCACAAATCGAACTGCCGGTGTTTCACCCGCAGGGCAAAGTGCATCAACTGGCTGCGGCCAATCGCGCGGCGCAGCTTCATTATGAAAACCGTAATGGAAAGCTTTTCCGGGGCGACGTGCTCGGATGGCTGAAGTCCCTGGAAACGGGCACAGTCGATCTCTTGTTCGCTGATCCGCCCTACAACATTAAGAAAGCCGAGTGGGATGATTTTGAATCCATGCACGCCTATGTTGCATGGTCGCGAGATTGGATCACCGAGGCGGCGCGAGTGCTCAAACCCAATGGCACACTCTACATTTGTGGTTTCTCCGAGATCCTAGCCGACGTGAAGGTGGCTGTCGCACCGCTTTTCACAGGCTGCCGCTGGCTCGTATGGCACTACAAGAACAAGGCCAACCTCGGCAAAGATTGGGGACGTTCGCACGAGAGCATCCTGCATTTTCGCAAAGGACGGCAGCGCACTTTCAATGTGGATCAGGTACGCATTCCTTACGGTGCGCACACGCTCAAATACCCGGAGCATCCGCAGGCCGAGACCAGCCAATACGGCAAAGGTAGCAAGTCGTCGGAGCGCGACGATTGGACTCCGCACCCAATGGGAGCCAAGGCGAAAGACGTGCTCGAAATCCCGACCACTTGCAATGGCATGGGAGAAAAGACTCCGCATCCGACGCAGAAGCCCGAGGAGTTATTACGCAGGCTCCTTCTGGCGTCATCAAATCAAGGTGATCTGGTGCTCGACCCATTCTCCGGTTCGGGAACGACGCTGGTCGTAGCCGAGCAGCTTGGTCGTCACTGGCTGGGTTGCGACAATGAACCGAAACATAATGAGTGGGCGATTCAGCGCCTGGAGAGCGTCATCCGCCGGTCGGTCGCAGATTGGATTGAATTTGATCGTCGCAACGCACTGCGCCGGGAGAGCATTCGATGACGCTCCAACGCCTCGTCGAGCACGCCGCGGACAAGCAGCGTTTCCAAAAGATTGAAGACTACATCGAGTTCGCGCGCGCCTTCCTTGACTACGCCGGGGGCAACCTTCAGGCGGTCATCGTTTCGTGCAACGAACCACACTATAACTTTTGGCAGTTCAAGAAGGAGGGCAGCCATAACATCACGCGGCCGATTAACTCGAACCTCATGTTCCATGCCGCCGAGAGCGACCAGTTCGCCCGGCACTTCACGGATTTGCTCGGTCACATTCGCGCGGCGGATTCCGATACTGCCGCCAACCGCGAATGCCTCAACCGCAGCATCTACACCTTGCAACAGTGCATCGGCGCGGCGCTCGACGCGCTGCCGAGCAATCGCTCGAACACCGCTCGCAAAATCAATGGCGACCTTTTCGAGCGTTTGATTTCCCTGCTGCTCACGCGAATCGGCGTGGACTGCACGACTGGCACGGTAAAGGTGCCCATCAAGGTGGATGGACAGGTAGAGTTCGCCATGAGTTACCAACATGACCTTATCATCAAGTACGGGGAGTGGGTGAAGATCATCGGCTCGGTGAAGACGAGCAGCAAAGACCGGCTCGACAAGATTTTCGTGGATAAGTTCCTGCTCGCCAAACTTACCGGAAAAGATGTTCCGCATGTCGCGATTTTTCTCAACGATGTGCAGCGGAAAATTGTTGGGAAAAAGGCCAGTCCGCGCGGGTATGGCGTTAATTCCACTTTTCTGCCCGGCCACTTCAAGGGTTACACCGTCAAACTCAATCCGCTCGACGGCGTGTATTATTGCGACATCCGCCCAAACATGCGGACAGAGCCGATTCTTCGCGACCACATCAAGACGCTCGATCATTTCATCTTTGGCGATGTTTGGGAGTTACTCGGGCGAGAAGCCATTGTTGCACAAATCGAAAAGTGAGGAGGAAAGCGGCAACATGTTCCTTCCTATAGTTTGGGTGCCGAAGCTGCGGGCGGCGACGAGCGAGAAGGAGCGCGCCGTGCTCCAGAACGCCGTGACTTCCACCGACCGGAAAATCGACGAACTCACCTATCAATTCTATGAACTCACGCCCGAAGAAATCGCCCTCGTCGACCTCCCGCCGCGCGGCGGCGCGGCAGCGCTATTTGCCGCGCATTTTGAAAACGCCGGTCCACTCCGTGCCCGGCGGGTGGCTGCGCAGCTCGGCGCAGCGGGCGAGGAAGATGGTCGAGAGCGCATCGCCAGGCTGGTCGGCGAAGACTTCGCGCCAGGCGCTTTCGGCGGCGGGGAAATCGCCGGCGCGGTAGGCGCGGACGGCTTCCTCGTGGCGGGCGAGCCACGCGGGCTCGGCCACGCCGGGTGTGCGCTCGCTGAGGACGGTGAAGACTTCGATCGGCCGCGTCTTTCCCTTCGCCACGACGAGATCGACCGAGCGCAGGACGAAGGCCTCGCGCACGAGCGGGGCGACGGTTTCGCCCAGGCAGAGGTCGATGCCGTATTCCTTCGTCAGCCCCTCGATGCGCGCGCCGAGGTTCACCGCGTCGCCGAGCACGGAGACTTCCATTTTCGCGGCGCAGCCGAGGTTGCCGACGATGGCGTCGCCGCTGTTCACGCCGAAGCCGACGCGCAGCTCAGGCATGCCGCGCGTTTTCCAGTTCGCGTTGAGTTTTGCGAGCGCGGCGCGCATTTCGAGCGCGGTGGTGACTGCGCGGCGCGCATCCGTCACCACGCCGGCGGTGGCGATGCTGCCCCAGTGCGCCATGACGGCGTCGCCGATGAATTTGTCGAGCGTGCCGTCGTGCGCGAAGACGATGCCGACCATGTCGTTGAAGTATTCGTTGAGCTGCGCCACGAGCGCGTGCGGCTCGGCGCTCTCGGTCATCGTGGTGAAGCTGCGGATGTCGGAGAAAAGCACGGTGATACTGCGGCGCTCGCCGCCGAGCGCGTTGAGGAAGCTCGCCGGGTTGTCGAGAATTTCGCGGACGGCATCGCGGGAGACGTATTTTTCCAAAGTCTGCCGCACGCGCTGCCGCTCGCGCAGGTCGAGCGCCTGCTCGAAAACGGTCCACGTCATGGCGCTGCCGCCGAGCGCGAGCACCGGCGCGAGCAGGATGGGGAGCAGGCCGGTCGAGTTGAAAAGCGTTTGCGCGCCGCCGTAGAAACCCGCGAGCAAAAGGCCGAGCAAAAGCAGCCGCAGCGGGCGGCTGGCCACACGCGCGCCGAGCATCCACGCGAGCAGCCCGCCGGCGGCGATGAGCGCGAGGTTTTGCCACGGCTCGGTCTCGCGGATGAAGTCGTCGTTGAGCGCCGCATTGATCGCGCTGAGCTGAATCGTGGGACCGAGCACCGTGCCGAATGGCGTGTTCAAGCGGTCCGGGGATTCAAAGCCCGCCGCGCCGATGAGCACGATTTTGTCGCGGAAAAACTTCCCGCTATCGTAAGGCGGCGCGGCCCACTGCGGCTCGACGAAAATCTCGTGGACTGAATGCGGCTGTATCTGCGGACAGTAACGGAATGCCACCGCCTCGTGCGTTTTCGGGATGAGCGCGGCGAAGCCTGCTTTCTCCAAAGTCCGCGCGGCGAGGGAGAGCAGCTCCTCGCTGCCAGGGCTCGGCGGGGTGCCGAAAAATTCGAGCGCCGTGGTGCGGTAGCGTACGCGGCGCACGATCGTGTCGTCGTCCGAACGGAGGTTCACGAAGCCGAGCCATGAGCCGCCCGCGGGCGGGCGGAGCGCGGGTGTCGGCAGCACATGCGCGGGCTTGTGGCTGACGGTGAGCTGGTCGGGGTTTGGGTCTTCGTCGCGATCCTTGAGATTCGTGCCGATGACGACGCGGCCGGGCCAGCGATCCAGCGCTTCGCGAAAACGCTCGTCGCCGTCGCGCGGCTCCGGAAACAGCATGTCGAACGCGATGGCGCGTGCGCCCGCCTGCGCGAGCCGGTCGATGATGAGCGCATAGACTTCGCGGTTCCACGGAAAGCCCTGCTTCATCAATTGCAGCGCGCGCGATTTTGCGAGGTCGTCGGAAAAAACCGAATCGAGCGTTTTCGCCGCCTCGTCAATGCCGAGATAGACGAGCTGCGGATTCTGCGGCGACGGCCGCGCTTTGGCATTCGTCATCAGCCAGTCGCGCGCGGCCTGCTCGGCGCGGCCAAAGCGCCCGTGGCGGAGACTCAGCGCGGCGACAGCGAGCGTCCACGCGAGGCAGATCACCGTGAGGGTGCGGCGGTGTTTGAGGAGCCCGGGCGACATGCGGGCTCATTAGATAGCGCGCGCAGTTTTTTCCGACAACGATGGACTTCCCGTGGATGCAGATTGCGGCTTGACGCATCGGTGCCCGATGGAAATTCTCCCGCCCATGTCGCAACGAAATTCCACGGCGTTCCTCGCGGTGTCGCTCCTCTCCCTCGCGCTGGCCGGCGCAGCTCAGGCGGCCACGCCTTACACGCAGGCCACCGTCACGCGCACGGAAAATCAGATCAACTACGGCACGGTCAAAGGCGACCGGAGCGAGACGCGCCCGGCGGCGGCGCAGGATGTGGTGAAGGCGAACAACTTTCTCCTCAGCGAAAGCGAATCGCGCGCGGAGCTGAAAT
>JANXSB010000653.1 GCA_025352865.1 Chthoniobacter sp.
TTCTGGTCGCCGAAGAAGAGCCAGTTGCGGCCTTTCGCCCCGGTCGCGAGGCGCTCTTCGAGGAACGCGCGGAAGGGCGCGATGCCGGTGCCGGGCCCGCACATGATGACGGGCACGCTGCCATCCTCTGGCAGGCGGAAACCGTGTGAGGTCTGCACGAAGACCGGCACGGGCGTGTGGTCGGCGCAGCGATCGGCGAGGAAGGTGGAGCAGACGCCTTTGCGTGCGCGTCCCTGGCCGTCATAGCGCACGGCGGCGATGGTGAGGTGGACTTCACCGGGGTGGGCCTTCGGGCTGGAGGAGATGGAGTAAAGGCGGGGCTGCAATTTCTTGAGCAGCGCGATGAATTCCGCGGCGCTGAACTGCGGCGCGAGCCCGCCGATCACGTCGATAACTTCGCGGCCCCAAAGCCACTTTTTCAAATCGTCCTTCCGCGCAGGATCAAGCAGGGCGGCGAGTTCGCCGCCCGCAGCGCCGCGCTCCGTGGCGGCCTTGAGCAATTCGCCGGTGGGGCGCGTGATGTCGTAATGCTGCGCCAGCGCGAGGCGCAGCGAGGTCTCGGAGCCGTCGGGCGTTTTCACCGCCTCCTCGCCGTCGCAGCCGAGCGCGGCGAGGACTTCGCCGACGAGTTCGTTGCAGTTCGCCGGCACCACGCCGAGCGCGTCGCCGACTTCGTAGCTGAGGCCGGAGCCAGCGAGAGAGATTTCGTAGTGCCGCACTTCCTTGCCGGAGCCTGCGGCGTTGAGCAGGCGATGGGTGAGCAGGCGCGCGGGAAAGGGATTTTTCTTCGAGTAGCCCGTCTCGGCGGGCGTATCTTCCACCGCGCTCCCTCCGGTCGCCGTCGCGCCACCGGATGCCGAGGCGAGTGCGGCGAAGACGCCTTCCGTCCACGATTTTGCAGGCCCGTCGTAATCGACATCGCAATCGACGCGCGGATGCACGCGCTTCGCACCGAGTTTTTCAAAGCGCTCGTCGCAGATTTTTCCGAACTGGCAGAACGCCGCGTAGTTCGTGTCGCCGAGCGCGAGCACCGAATAGTTGAGATGTGCGAGCGGCGGCGCGGTGTCGGCGCTGAGGTAGTTCCAAAAGGCCTGCGCGTTGTCCGGCGGGTCGCCGTCGCCGTAGGTGCTGGTGATGACGAGGACGTTCTCCTCCTTCGTCAGATCGACGGTTTCATACTTCGCCATGTCCACGAGCTTCGGCGCAAAGCCGCGCTTCGCCGCTTCCTTCGATGCTTTTTTCGCCAGCCCCTCGGCGGTGCCCGTCTGGCTGCCGTACAAGAGCACAAGCGGTTTCGCGGGCGCAGCGGGTGCGGCCGAGAGGCCGGACAGCGAGCGGGCGGCGAGCGTGGCGTCGGAGAAAAGTCCGGCGAGATAGCCGTTGAGCCAGAGGCGCTGTTCCGGGGAGAACGGGGCGTTGTCTGGGATGAACGGAATCGGATTCATGTCAGTGGCTGAGGAATTTCACGAGCAGGCCGATGGTGATGGCGAGGAGGAGGAAAAAGCCGGTCTTGTAGAAGAGCAGCGGGTCGCGTTCGAGGAGCGCGGTTTCGGTCTGGAAAAACGGCTCGACCTTCGCCGGGTTCGCGAGGTCGAAGGCGACCTCGGAATAGTGGCGGTAGCGGCGCTCGGGATCGACCGCGCAGGCCCGCAGGATCAAGGCTTCCAGCCAGGGAGGCAGGTTGGGATTCAGCCGCGTGGGCGCTTTGGCGGCGTGAAAGACGGGCGTCTGAAAGCGCTCGATTTCGCCATAAGGAAACGCGCCGGTGAGCGCCTGGTAAAGCGTCACGCCGATGGCGAAAATCTCCGTGCGCTCGGAGATCGGCGTGTTGTGAAAACGCTCCGGCGAGAGATAGCTCGCGGTGCCGGCGCGGGTGTTGATCGAGAAGATTTCCGTGGCGCTGCCGAGGTCGATGAGCTTGAAGCGCAGGCGGTCGTAATGGCTGATGACGAGAATGTTTTCCGGCTTGATGTCGCCGTGGACTAGATCGATGCGCAGCAGATGCGAGCTGGCCTCGATGAGGAAGCAGCCGAGTTCCACCGCCTCATCGACCGAGAGCCGCCGCGAGGCGAGCAGGGTCTTGAGGCTCGGCGCTTCGACGAACTCCATGACGTAGTAGCGCGCGGTCGCCCGCTCCGGCACGAATGCCTCGACGAAATACTCCGCGTGCAGCCGCGTGGCGTTCCACGTTTCCTTCACGAAAAGATTGAGCACGGCCTCGTTGTCGCGCGCTTCGAGCGGCGCAAATTTGAGCGTCCAGCGCTGGCCGTCCTTCGTCGCGAGCCAGACGCGGTCGCTGTATTGAAACGGGCGGACGAGTTCGTAGCCGTCGATGACATCGCCTTTGCGCAGTGTATCGGGAATCGGGAGTGGGAGCTGGCTCACGGCGCGCAGCTTACCGGTCTCGGTGATGTCGATCACGATCGCACTGGCGTCGTCGAGCGTTTCGTCGGTCGCCAGCTCGCGGGCCTGCTGGACGATGGCGCGCGCGGCGGTGCGGTGGGCGAGTTTTCTCGAGAGTACCTCGTCGTTGAGCACATTGGAGACGCCGTCGGAGCAGAGAAAGGCGATGTCGCCGTCGTGCAACTCGGTCTCAAAGCAATGCGGCTCGACCTCGGGCGCGAGGCCGATGGCGCGCTGGAGCACATGAGAGAAGGTGCGGTCGTTGATGACGTGATCGTGCGAGAGCTGCGAGATTGCGCCGCCGCGGGCGAGATAGACGCGGGAGTCGCCGACGTTCAGGCCGAAGAGCCGGTTGCCCTCGATGACGGCGACCGAAAGCGTGGAAATCATCTCCGGCGTGGAGTGCCGCGTGAGGGATTCGTGGTGGAGCGTGTGGTTGATGATCTTCGTGAATTCCGCGAGTGCTTTCTGCGGGCTCCAGCTCGCCGGGCGCGCGGCGTAATTGCTCATCAGCGACTGCACGATTCGCGTGGAGGCTTCTCGGGCATCGCGCGCCGCGCCCGCGCCGTCGGCGAGGACGGCGATCACGGTTTCGTCCCACGACTTTACTGCAAAGGAGTCGTCGGATTCCGCGCCATCGCATTTCGGCAGGCCGTAGCTGGTGAGGCTTACTTTCAAAATCGGTGGATCAAATCCTCGCCGCGGCGACTGCACCCCACGTCGTGCGCCAGCGGGTTTTCACAAGGTTCAGGCCGACGAGCGCGAAGATGCAGAGGCTCGCGAAAACGAGCAGGCCGGTGAGGTAAGTGCCGAAGTGCTGCTTGCTCAGGCCCATCATGTTTGCCAGCAAAAATCCGCCGAGCCCGCCGCCGCAGCCGACGAGGCCGGTCATCAGCCCGAGCTCTTTTCCGAAGCGCTGCGGCAGGAGTTGGAAGACGGAGCCATTGCCCATGCCGAATGCGCCGCACGCGATGAAGAACGCTCCGACATTCAGCCAGAGGTTATTGACGAGCCCGCCGAGCACGAGCGCGCAGCAGGCGACGGTGTAATAAACGTGCAGCGAACGGATGCCGCCGATGCGGTCCGAGATCGCGCCGCCGATGGGCCGGCCGAGCGCGCCGACGGCCGTGCAGAGTGCCACGAGGTCGCCGGCTTGCGCGGGAGTGAGGCCGAAGCGGTCCTTAAAATACATGCCGAGCGAGTAGGCGAGTCCGACGAAGCCGCCAAACGTGACCGTGTAGAAAAAGCAGAACCAGTGGACATCCTTGTCGCGGAACATGCGGAAGTAATCGCCGAGCTTTTTCGGCGTCGCGGGATTCGGCGGCTCCTTGGAAAAAATGATGTAAATCGCGAGCACGAAGAACGCCGGGATGAGCGCGAAGCCAAAGACCGACGACCACCCGTAGGCCGTCGCGAGCCGCGGCGCGAGCAGCGAGTCGATGACGACCCCGACGTTTCCCGCGCCAGCGAGGCCCATCACGAGACCCTGCATATTCGGCGGATACCAGCGGCCCGCCTGCGGCATCGCCACCGCGAAGCTCGCGCCCGCCACGCCGAGCACCATGCCCATCAGCAGCGTCGCGTTGTAGTTTTTCAGTCCGAAAATGTAGGCCGCCGCCAGCCCGCTCATCACCACGAGCTGCGCGATGATCCCCGTGCGTTTCGCCCCGATGCGATCCACGAGCAGGCCGAGTCCGAGCCGGAAAATGCCGCCGAAAAGGATCGGCACCGACACCATGAAGAACCGCTGCTGCGCGCTGAGATTGAGCGACTCCGGCGCGGCAATCTGGTTCGCGAGAACGCCGAGGAGCGTCCAGACCATGAAGCTGTAGTCGAAGTAGAGGAACGCCGTGACGAGCGTCGGAAAATGGCCGGATTTTTTGAGGGTGGAGAGGTTCAAGTGATGGAGCGGATGGTTGGATTTGCGCACGGCAAAGGCGCTTCGCCGTGTCGGCGCGCTCTTTAGCGTCGCGCGTGCCAGCTAGCACTGAAGGCGCAACAAATGGGGTTCATAGTCTTCATGGTCGGGATGAATGGTCTTCATGCACGCGCCAGAGGCTTGATTTGCCACGCTTTACGCCGTCCCGCCGGCCCTGCCGATTCCGATGGTGGTCGCGTAATTTTTCCTCCGGCACCACGCGGCGCGCTCACTGGCGAACGCCGCTTGCCACGGGACGCTGGCGTCTTTTGCACAAGACGACTCAATGGCTGCACACGAATCCGCACACGGCCGCCCGGCAATTACCGGCGGCCGGAAAAGCGCGGCAGCAGGAAACCCGTGCGCGCCACGGTCTCGCGATACCCCGCCTCCGCGGCGCACAGCGCCTCCTCCTCGATCCGCGCACGGGTCACGAGAATTCCGGCAAAGCCCACGCCGAAAAGCAGCATCCCCGGCGAGCAACTCGCGAGCAGCAGGCCGCACAGTTCGAGGACGTAGCCGAGATAGATCGGGTGCCGCACGTAGGCGTACGGGCCGCTGGAGACAACCGTGCGCACCGACACGAGCATCGCAAACGAACGCCCGAGATGAATGAGCGCCCAGATCGCGATGACGTAGCCGAGCAGGCTCACGAGCAGGCCGGCCAGCGCCGCCGCCGTCTGCCATTCCGACGGGATGAGGCTTTCCCTCAGCTCTGCGGGCAGGCGCTCGACCAGCGCGTAGAGCGGAAAATAAAAACTCATCACCAGCGGCACGGTGATGTGCTTCAGGCGGTCGGGCAGAGTCCGCGGCGCGCGGCTGAAAAGGAGCATGCCGCCCGTGAATGCCGTGAGCAAAAACCGCAGCAAATCCCGCGTCAGCTCCACCGCGAGGCCTTGCGCCACCGGCTCCGCGGCATGCTTCCGGTACTCCGCAAAATGGGCCAGCCCGACATCCAGCCATTGCCAGGCAAAGTAGGCATACATCCACGGCAGGACGTATCGCTCGACGGCCAGCGCCGCCCTCGCCACGCCGGGGGAAATCGGCGTTTCGGATGCGGTGGGTGGAGGATTCATCGGAGCGTGGGATATGCCCGCCGGGCTGGCCGCGCAACGCCCATCGGTCGCCAGCGCTGTTGCGCGGATGAAAAAAACCGAAGCCCGCCGCCCGATGGAATGACCGGGCCGGCGGGCTCGTTTTCAACCAAGAAAAACGCCGGGCTTAGAAGTCGATGGTCGCCTGGACGTAGGCGAAGTTGGCATCGTCATGCGCGCCGGTGTCCTTGAGATAGCCGCCCGCGAAGAAGTGGCTGTAGCCGGCTTGCAGCGCGAGTTGCTTGACCGGTTTGTAGGTCACCGTGAAGTCGATCTCGGAGCCGGCGAACTTGTCCGCGTTGCGGGCGAGGGCGTTGAGCGGGCGCACGGCGGTGGCGCCGTTGGCGCGGTACCAGACGTCCTCGTTCGTCGCCAGCCAGAAGCCGTGGTAGTCCACCTGCGCGGTCACTTTTTTGCACGGCGCGACCTTCAGGCTGATGGCCGGGTTGTGCATGTTCTGCCACGAGAAGGCGTCCATGTAGCCGTAGAATTTGTGGTTCGTCGGGAACAGATTTTGGAACGTCTCCACGGTGCTGTCGCCGGGATGGTTGTCGCCCGAGGCGTAGTTGTATTCGACGCCGAGGCGCGGCGTCCACGGCACCCCGAAGGTGTAGCCGGCGCCCGCATGCACGGCGAAAGCCGTGAGGTCGAGCCCCCGCAGTTCGCCGGTCTGAAAGGCGAACTCGCCCTCGTAGTCGAAGCCGAGCGGCTTCGGCGCAGCCTTTGGCGGCGGCGTCGATTTTCCATCGGCGACCGACTTGCCGTCCGGGGCCGCAGCGGGCTCGTGGTGAAACACGCCGGGTTTCGATTTCACGCGCAGGCCGAACGTGGCGAAGTTCGTGTCGCCGAGCGCGGCGGGCAGATATTTCGGCCCCGTGTTTTCATGGAGGTGGAAGACATAAACGTCGGTCGTCTGCACCGGGATCGCCGTGGTGCTGAAATACAGGCCGCTGAAAACCTGCCCGCGATCCGTCTCATTGCCGTTGAAAAGATCCGACTGGTTGTACTTCGGGCGCGTGGGGACGGCGACGCTCGAGGCAAAGCCGTCGAGCCACCAGTTCGGCTGCTCGAAGTGCAGCTTCACCGCGTCGAAGGTTCGGCCGATGTTATTCCAATCGGACGCGCCGACGAGGCGCTCATCGCCATAGGCGAGCACCTGTCGGCCGACCTTGAGGGTGAGCGGGAACTCCTTGAGATTGCCGATCTCGAGGTAGCCCTGGCGCAGGTCAAAGGCATCGTCGCCCTCCGCGCCAAAAACGCCGGGCGTGTTGCCGCGCCGCCCGTTAAACTCCCGCGAGTCCTGGCCCTGCGCGTAGATCTTCAGCCAATCGACCGGCTTCAACGCGAGCCCGATGCGCGCGCGATGCTCAAACCAATTGCCATCGGTCACCGCGCGCGTGGCGCTGTTGAAATCGTAATTGTTGCTGCGGTTCTCCCAGCGCAGCCGCTCCTGCACGTCGAAGACGACTTTGCCATCGTAGAAGCTCAGTGGGTTGGCGTCAGGCGCGGGTTGCACCGGCGGTGGCGGCGCAGCGGGGCCGGCGAAGGAAACGCCCGCGAGGCAGCATGCGGCGAGGACGCTGGCGGGTGTTTTGACGGATGTGGTTTTTCGTTTGGTCATGTGGTCAGGTTTGGGTTTTTTTGGAGATGCTCCTCCCGGTGGTTTTGGCTGTGGTGGGTGGACTCGCGAGCATGCGAACCGGTTTTTGTTTGAGGGAAAAAATCATGCGGCCCGCGCGGCGGTCAGTGCGTGCGATGGCTGAGCGGCAGCCGCGAGTGGCGCGGGATGCTTGTGCGCTTTGACCTCGAGAAAATGGATGAGCTGCTCGCGGAGCCGGTAATAATCCGGGTGCTCCATGACCGCCTTGCGCTCGCGCGGGCGGGGAAAACTCACCTCGATCACATCGCCGATGCCGGCTTCCGGGCCATCGGTCATGCAAAGGATCCGGTCGCTCAGAAAGAGCGCCTCATCGACATCGTGCGTGACCATCATGGCGGTGATTTTTTCGCGCCGCCAAAGCTGGATCAGCACCTCCTGCAGCTCGTAACGCGTGAGCGAATCGAGCATGCCGAAAGGCTCGTCGAGCAGCAGCATCTTCGGCGCGAGCGCAAAGGCGCGCGCGATGCCTACGCGCTGGCGCATGCCCTGCGAAAGCTCGGCGGGCCGCTTGTGCATGGCATCCGCGAGGCCGACGAGCGTGAGGTAATACTCGGCGATCTGCACGCGCTCGACTTTGGCCGCGGTGAAAAAGACCTGGCTCACGCCGAGCATCACATTTTCAAACGCCGTCATCCACGGCAGCAGCGACGGCGACTGAAAGACCACGCCGCGATCCGGGCCGGGGCCGGTGAGTTCCTTACCCGCGAGGATAATGCCGCCGGAAGTAATCGAAGTAAGTCCGGCCGCCATCATTAGCATCGTGGACTTGCCACACCC
>JANXSB010000707.1 GCA_025352865.1 Chthoniobacter sp.
AGGGGAAGCTGACAGCTTCCCCTACAGCCGTGTGGCGTTTAGCGCCGCGCGAGATACGCGCCGCAGGAATCGCGCACGACCAGCCGCGGCGGCAGAGTCCGGTGGCACGCTGGGAGGGTCGGATCGGCCTGCCGCTCGAGCATGGCGCGAAACGCGGTGAGCGCGATTTCGCGGCAGGGCTGCGCGATGGTCGTGAGCCTGGGAGTGACGAGGGTCGCGAATTTCACGTCGTCGAAGCCGACGACGCGCACCTTTTCCGGCACGCGCACACGCGCGGCGTGGAGCCCCTGGAGCAGCGTGGCGGCGGTGTGGTCGTTGGCGCAAAGGAAGGCGTCGGGATACGGCGCGGTGACGAGGCTGCGGAGGAAGCGTTTGTCGTCGAGTTCACCGATCCGCACCCAGCCGGACTCCGGCACGATGCACGCCCGCCCAAGCGCCTCGCGGACACCGGCGATGCGCGTGTCCACCGACGGTGCGGAAAGCGGGCGCGCGACAAAATGCAGCCGCTTGCAGCCGAGCCGGAGCAGATGCTCGGCGAGCAGAAAGCCGCCCGCGAGATTGTCGATGCTCACGACATCGAAATCGCTGCGCGCGGGAAAAGGCGTGACGTCGCGGTCGAGCAAAACGACGGAGATGCCCGCCTCCCGCAGCATGACCGCGAGGCGGCGGTTCGCCTCCTCTTTCTCCGGCACCAGTTCGTAGGGCGCGAAGAAAACCCCGCCGACCCCGCGCTCGATGAATTGCCGGCAGAGCTGTTCGCCGTGCTGGAGGCTCAGGTCGGCATCGGGCCCTGGCTGCGTCGAGCCGCCCCACAGGATGCTGTAATTGTGAACCCTCGCGAGGCTCGCGATCTCGCCGCCGATGAGTTGGAAAATCTCGGTGTTGCCGAGGTCCGGGATGAGCAGCGCGAGCACCGTCGCTGAGCTGCCGCGCGCACTGCCGCTGTTTTTCGCGAAGGTGCCGGAGCCAGCCCGGCGTTCGACGCGCCCCTCATCGGCGAGCACGCGCAGCGCCCGCGCGACCGTGGGCCGCGAGACGCCGAAACGCCGGACAAGCTGGGCTTCGCTGGGCATGCGCCCGTCTTTGCCATAACGGCCCGCAGCCACTTCCTCGCGCAATTGACGCGCGATTTCGTGGAAACGGGATGGGGAGTTTTGCGAGTCCTGCATGATGACAAGTTGACCAACCTGTCATGTCAGGAAACTGCTCAACCTGTCAAATCCCCAATGGCAGACATGGCCACCAATGGCAAAAAGTCCGGCGTCACATCCCACCCACCATGAACATCTCCACCGCACCCGCCTCCCTCCAAACGCCCCGCCACGAAACGCCGCGCAAAATGACAGGCCGCCTGGTCTTCTGGGCCATCACCTCCGCGCTCGCCGGATTTCTTTTCGGCTTCGATACAGTCGTCATTTCCGGTGCGGAACAAAAGATCCAGGCGCTGTGGGGCCTGAGCGCCGGAATGCACGGCATCGCGATGGCCGCCGCGCTCTACGGCACCGTGCTCGGTTCACTGCTCGGCGGCTGGCCGACGGATCGCATCGGGCGCAAGGCCACGCTGATTTGGATCGGCGTGCTCTACGTTATCTCGGCGGTGGGCTGCGGTTTTGCGTGGGACGTTTATTCGTTCATCGCCGCGCGTCTTCTCGGCGGCATTGGCATCGGCGTCTCCACGGTCGCCGCGCCACTTTACATCTCGGAAATCGCGCCGCCCGCGCACCGCGGCAGGCTCGCGGGCATGTTCCAGTTCAACATCGTCTTCGGCATCGTCGTCGCCTTCGCCTCGAATGCGCTGCTCAGCGGCATCGGCGAAAATGCGTGGCGCTGGATGCTCGGCGTCGCCGCGTTTCCGTCGGTCATTTACACGCTCATGTGCTTCGTCATCCCAGAGAGTCCGCGCTGGCTGCTCACGCGGAAAGGCGACCGCGGGCACGGGCTGAAAGTCCTCGCGCTGATCGAACCCGCCGCATCGCCCGCCGAACTCCAGGCCGAGGCGGATGAGATCGTCGCCGCGTCGTCGCGGCAGACCAGCGCGAGTGGTTTTTGGTCCATGCGTCTGCGCGTGCCCATCCTGCTCGCCTTCCTCGTCGCGTTCTTCAACCAGCTCTCTGGCATCAACGCGATCCTCTACTTCGCGCCGCGAATTTTTGAAATGACCGGCCTCGGTGCGAAGGCCGCGCTGCTCCAGTCCGTCGGCATCGGGATAACAAATCTCGTCTTCACTTTCGTTGGCCTGTGGCTCATCGACCGCCTCGGCCGCCGCACGCTGCTGACCATCGGCTCGTTCGGCTACATCGCCTCGCTCGGGCTGTGCGCGTGGGCGTTCTTCACCCAGCATTTCGCGATCGTGCCTGCGTGCATCTTTGCCTTCATCGCCGCGCACGCCATCGGCCAGGGCACGGTGATCTGGGTGCTCATCTCGGAGATTTTCCCGAACCAGTTCCGCGCCGCCGGCCAATCACTCGGCAGTTTCACGCACTGGATTTTCGCCGCGCTGCTCACCACTTTTTTCCCGAAAATGGTCGCCGCGTTTCCGCCCGGCTACGTCTTCCTTTTCTTCTGCGGCATGATGGTGCTCCAGCTCATCTGGGTGAAAACGATGGTGCCCGAAACCAAGGGCGTGCCGCTCGAGGAGATTCAGAAACAGCTCGGCATCACCGGCGACAGC
>JANXSB010000039.1 GCA_025352865.1 Chthoniobacter sp.
CTGCTCCGGCTCGATCCGCCAAACCCCGCCGAGTTCCACTGCCGCCTCGCGCGCCTGCTCCACACAACCGGCGACGCCGCCGCAAAACGCGAAGTCCTCCTCGCCCTCGAAGAAACCCCGCGCTTCCGCGCCGCACTCGACCTGCTGCTCGCGATCGACGCGAAGAAAGGAAAGCCATGAAGCGAAAGCGTGGGCTCTTTGTCCTGCTGCTCCTCGTCATGGCGAGCGCAGGCGTCGCGCAATTCGGTCGCCGAAGCCGCTACAGCGACGGGCCGATTTATGAAACCGAAGGCGGCCAGCTCGTGGACGAGCGCACCGTCAAAACCGCGCGCGAAATCGCCTCGCACAGCACTGACACGCCGGTGTGGAAAAATCCGCCCGGTTTTGAAAAGGACGTTTTCACTTTCTGCCGCATCATCCGCGACCGCGACCACACCGGCTCACCGAGCGCCGGCAGTTGGATCACCGACTTTCCCGACAGCGACCTGAACCTGTCCTTCCGGCTCCAGCAGATGACTTCCATCAAGGTCGATCCCAACGGGCGCGTGCTGCGGCTCACGGATAAGGATCTTTTCCGCTACCCATTCATCTACATGGTCGAGCCCGGCGCGCTGCTGCTGCGCGACGAGGAGGTGCCGATCCTGCGCCACTATTTGGAAAACGGCGGCTTCCTCATGGCCGACGACTTCTGGGGCGAATGGCAGTGGGAATGTTTCGCCGAGCAGATCAAGCGCGTGTTTCCCAAACGCGAATTTGTGGAGTTGCCGATGGAGCATCCGATTTTCCACAGCGTCTTCGACCTCAACGTGCCAAAGAACAAACTGCAGGTTCCCAATGCCCGGCTCGGGGCGATGAGCCGTTACTCCGGCGTGACTTGGGAGCGCCACATGCAGCGCGACGGCAGCATGGAGGAATGCACCGAAATGCACGTCCGCGCGCTCTCCGACGACACAGGCCGCATCATGATCCTAGCCACGCACAACACCGACAACGGCGACGGCTGGGAGCGCGAAGGCGAGGACGATTACTTCTTCCACGAGTTCTCCGAAAAGCGCGCCTTCCCGCTGGGAATCAACATCATCTTTTACGTGATGACGCATTGAGCGCCGCGAAACTTTCCCATGACCACCAACCCACCTCCCCTCCCCGATAGCGACGCCCGCACTTTCGACCAACTCACCTCCGCCCGCACGCGCATCCTCGCGGAACTGGGCAAAGCGATCGTCGGTCAACACGAGGTCATCGAGCAGATCCTCATCGCGCTTTTTGCCGGCGGGCACTGTCTCATCACCGGTGCGCCGGGCCTCGCGAAAACACTGCTCGTGAAAAGCATCGCGCAGATTTTCCACCTGGAGTTCCGGCGCATCCAATTCACGCCCGATCTCATGCCCACCGACATCACCGGCGTGGAGATTTTGCAGGACACCGCGGACGGCCGGCACCTCGTTTTCATCCCCGGCCCGATCTTTGGCAACATGGTGCTCGCCGACGAAATCAACCGCACGCCGCCCAAGACCCAAGCCGCGCTGCTCGAAGCCATGCAGGAGCATCAGGTCACCGCGAGCGGCAAACGCAGCGCGCTGCCCGAGCCGTTCTTCGTCCTCGCCACGCAGAACCCCATCGAGATGGAAGGCACCTATCCGCTCCCCGAGGCGCAGCTCGACCGCTTCATGTTCAACGTCGTCATCGACTACCTGCCCGAGGCCGACGAGGTGGCCGTGGTCCAACGCACCACCTCCGCGGGTGGGGCGAAAATCGAGCCGCTTTTCACCGGCGACGACGTTCTCCGTTTCCACGCGCTCGTCCGCCAGGTGCCCGTGGCCGAAGACCTCGTGCGCTTCGCCGTGCGGATCGCTGCCGCCACGCGCCCGCGCCAGGCCGGCACGCCGGAATTCATCAATGACTGGGTGAGCTGGGGCGCCGGCACCCGCGCCGCGCAGTTCCTCATCCTCGGCGGAAAAGCCCGCGCACTCCTGCAAGGGCGGTCGCATGTGACGAAGGAGGACATCATCGCGCTCGCCGCCCCGGTTCTGCGCCACCGCGTGCTCGTGAACTACCGCGCGGAAGCGGAAGGCGTGAGCGTGGGGAAAGTGATCGAGCGTGTGCTCGCCAGCGTGAAGTAACCGCGTATGCCCGCCGACTCACAGCCCACCGCATCGAGCTTCCTCGACCCCGCTGCGCTGATGAGCATCCGCAATTTGGAGCTGCGGGCGCGGACGGTGGTCGAGGGGTTTTGGCATGGGTTGCATCGCTCGCCGTATCACGGTTTTTCGGTCGAGTTCAGCGAGTACCGGCCTTACGCGACGGGCGATGATCCGCGCTGGCTCGACTGGAAACTCGTGGGCCGCACGGACCGCTACTTCATCAAGAAATTCGAGGACGAGACGAACCTGCGCGCCTACCTGCTCGTGGACAATAGCCGCTCGATGAGTTTCAGCGGCAAGACCGGCGTGGCGAAGACCGACTACGCCCGCACGCTCGCCGCCACGCTCGCGTATTTCCTCGCGCAGCAGGGCGACGCCACGGGCCTGCTGACCTTCGATGAAACGGTGCGCGAATACCTGCCCGCGCGGCATCGCCCCGGCCATCTGCGCCATCTCATGCTCGCGCTGGAGCGTCCCGTCGCGGGTGTGTCCACCGATCTCGCCGCGCCACTCCGCCGGGTCGCCGAGCTGGTGCGGAAGCGCGGACTCGTCATCCTCATCAGCGACCTGCTCGCGCCGGCGGAAACGCTCGCCGCATCGCTTTCGCTCCTCACCGCCGCGCGGCACGAAGTCATCGTCCTCCAAGTGCTCGATCCCGCGGAACTGACTTTCGATTTCGCCGAGCCCGCGCGCTTCCTCGATGTCGAGACGGGCCGCGACCTGTTTATCGACCCCGCGCTCGCGCGGAAAAACTACCGCGCGCAATTCGACGCCCATCTCGCCGCCATCCGCGCGACGTGCCAGCAACTCGGCATCACCCACCTCCAACTCAGCACCGCACAACCGCTCGAACTCGCGCTCTTCGATTTCCTCAAAGCCCGCAGTGCCCGCGGCAAACTCATCCGCCGGAGGGTCGCGGCGTGAGTTTCCTCGCCCCGCTCTTCGCCCTCGGTGCCCTCGCCGTGGTCGGTCCGATTGTCTTTCACCTCATCCGACGGACGACGAAGGATGTGACGCCGTTCAGCACGCTGATGTTTCTCCAGCCCACGCCGCCGCGGGTCACGCAGCGGAGCCGGTTGGAAAACCTGTGGCTGCTGCTGCTGCGCTGCCTCGCGGTGGCGCTGCTCGCGCTGGGTTTCGCGCGGCCATTTGTGCAGCGCGAGTTGCCGGGCGAGGCGAAAGCCGCGGGTGCGGGCAAGCGCATCGTCATTCTTGTGGACACGAGCGCGAGCATGCGGCGGGAAAAGCTGTGGGACGAGGCGCGGGCGCAAGCGGACGAGGTGCTGCGCAAAACCACGCCCGCCGATGAAGTCGCTGTGCTCGTCTTCGACCGCACGGTGCGGACGGTCGTGAGCTTCGACGAATGGAAGACGCTCCCGCTCGGCGACCGCGCGCCCGCCGCCGCGCAGCGTCTCGCCACGCTCGCACCCGGCTGGGCTGCGACGCATCTCGACGCCGCGCTCATCCACGCCGCGGAGCTGCTGGAGCAGCCGTCGAAAGCGGAGCTGAAGCCCGCCGAGATCGTGGTCATCAGCGACCTCCAGGAAGGTGCGACGCTCGACGCGCTGCAAGGCTACACCTGGCCGAAAGCCGTGACCGTGCGGCTGGAACCCGTGCGCGCGCAGCATAACGAAAACGCGAGCGTCGCATGGATTCCCGAAGCGGATGAAACCGAAAGCGCGACCGAAGACGCCCCGCTCCGCCTGCGCGTGACCAACGCCGCCGAATCCAAGCGCGAGCAATTTCCGCTGCGCTGGACGCAGGCCACCGACGCCAGCGCCGAAGTCCCCGCCTACGTCCCCGCCGGCCAGAGCCGCATCATCCGCGCGCCGAAACCGCCGGCCCGCGCGACCTCGCTCACGCCCACCGGCGACGACACCGCCTTCGACAACACGGTCTTCATCCTCCCGCCGCAGCCCGCGAAAATCCCCTTGATCTTCCTCGGCCAGGACGCCGACGACGACACCCGCGCCTCACTCTACTACCTGCGCCGCGCCTTCCCGAAGACGCGCAGCCAGAGCGTCGAGATCACCGCGCACCGCGACGCGTCGGCCGTGCCCGCCTTTCAGCTCCAGCAGGCGCAGCTCCTCGTGCTCGGCGAAAATGCGGACGACGCGGCACTCGCCGCCGCGCGACAGTTCGCGCGCGACGGGCACATCGTCATCGCCCCGCTCACCTCCGAGGCCAGCGCGCAGGCCGTCGCGCGGCTTTTGGAAAACCCGCGCTTTTCCGCGAGCGAAGCGCCCGTGAAAGACTACGCGCTCCTCGCGCAGATCGACTTTC
>JANXSB010000042.1 GCA_025352865.1 Chthoniobacter sp.
ATCAGCAAAGCACGACCACAAGCCTCGCCGCGAACTACTCCTTCCCCACCGACGTTCCGGTGACCGCGAACGGCTACACAGCGACAGGTAGCACCGTGAATTTCTCGCTCAACTTCATTCCCAGCGCCGGCACGCAGTTGATGGTGGTGAACAATACCGGCCTCGGCTTCATCAACGGCACCTTCAGCAATCTGGCGCAGGGGCAGTTGGTGCCGCTCACCTATGGGGGGAACACGTATAACTTTGTGGCAAACTACTATGGCGGCTCCGGCAATGATCTGGTGCTGCAATGGGCGAATACCCGGGTGCTGGGCTGGGGAATAAACGCCCAAGGCCAGTTAGGGAACAACGGAACGGCTTCCAGTTTGGTGCCCGTGGCCGTCAACGCTGCCGGGGCGCTCTCAGGGAAAACGGTTTTTGGCATTTCCGAAAGTCCATATCACAGCCTTGCCCTCCGCTCCGATGGAACGGTCGTCGCATGGGGCTACGGCGGGCAGGGGCAGCTCGGCAATGGCGGTACGGCGCAAAGCAATGTGCCTGTGGCTGTGAACACCACGCCGGGAGTATCCGCTTTGGCGGGCAAGACGGTCATCGCCGTGTCGGCGGGTGACTATCACAGTCTGGCCCTTTGCTCTGACGGCACCGTGGCGGCGTGGGGATGGAACTTCAATGGACGACTGGGTAACAACAACACAACGAACAGCTTGGTTCCCGTGGCCGTCAACACGACATCGGGAGTGTCCGCATTGGCGGGCAAGACCGTCGTCGCGATCGCTGCGGCGAGCAGTTTCAATCTGGCGCTTTGCTCCGACGGAACCGTTGTCGCATGGGGATACAATGGCAATGGAGCATTGGGCAACAACAGCACCACTGACAGCACGGTCCCTCTGGCAGTGGACACGGGTGGCGAGCTGTCTGGCAGGACGGTCATCGCCATCGCCACGGGAGGCAGCCACAGTGTGGCCCTGCGCTCCGATGGCTCGGTGGTTGCATGGGGCTACAACGTGAGCGGGGAACTCGGCAACAACAGCACGACACAGAGCAATGTGCCTGTGCCCGTGGTGACATCGGGTGTGCTTTTCGGCAAAACGGTCGCGCGGATCGCCGCTGGCGGTAATCAAAACCTGGCGTTGTGCTCGGATGGGACTTTGGCAGCCTGGGGTTCCAACTATCAGGGCGCATTGGGGAATAATGGATCCCTGAACAGCTCTGTGCCCGTGCTCGTAGATACGACCACCGCACTCTCTGGCAAAACCGTCGTCGGGATTTCCGGAGGTCACGATCACAGTCTCGCCTTGTGCTCGGATGGCACGATGACCTCGTGGGGTGACAACAGCAGTGGCCAATTGGGCAACAACAGTAACACAAGCAGCCCTGTCCCGGTGACGGTGAACACGGCGTCGCTGGCGGTGGGCGAGCGCTTTCTTCTGGCGGGCAGTCACGGATACGCCTCGCACAATCTTGCGATCATCGCCTCGCCCTCGCCGTCACTTCCGCCAGTCGTCACGTCCCTGGCAGCGGCATCGGTCACGAGTTCGAGTGCGACCTTTTCCGGCACTGCCAATCCGAACGGACAGGCCAGCACCGCTCACTTCGACTACGGCCCGGACGCAGGCTATGGCACCAGCACGGCGGATGTCGCCATCGGCACCGGCACGGCGGCTGTGCCCGTGAGTTTCAACGCCACAGGCCTCGGCATGAGCGCAACCTATCACTACCGTCTCGTCTCCACGAATTCCTACGGCACCAGCTATGGCGCGGACATAGCCTTCACCACACTGACCCCACCCAGCAACAATGCAGACCTGTCCAATCTTGCGGTGAGCGCGGGCACGCTCACCCCGGCTTTTGCCAGTGCAACCATGGGCTATACGGCCAGCGTCCCCAACGCGATAACGTCCATTACAATGACGCCGACAACGGCTCAAGCGAATGCCACGGTGAAGGTCAACGGCACTACCGTGGCCTCTGGCACGGCGAGCGGCTCCCTCGCGCTGAGTGTGGGTGCAAACACGATCACCACGGTGGTCACCGCGCAAGATGGCATCACGACGAAGACTTACACGGTCGCCGTCACTCGGGCGATCCCGCCCAGCAACAACGCAAACCTTGCTTCTCTGCTACCGAGTGCCGGGACGCTGGCCCCCGTGTTCAGCAGCGCCACGACAAGCTACACGTCCAGCGTATCCAACGGGACGAGTTCCATGAATGTGACACCCACGGTGGCGGACAGTACCGCGACGGTGAAGGTCAATGGCATCGCGGTGACTTCGGGTACGGCCAGCGGATCCGTCGCTCTGAGCGTGGGGGCCAATGTCATCACCACGATTGTGACCGCACAGGATGGGGTCACGACGAAGACCTATACGCTCACGGTCACCCGGGCCAGTGTGCTCAGTAACAATGCGAATCTTGCCTCTTTGGTGCCCGGCACAGGGGCACTGTCGCCAATCTTTGCCAGCGGAACGTTGAATTATACGACCACTATTCCAAAATCAGCCCTCTACTACACGGTGACGCCGACGGTGACTCAGGCTGGTGCTACGGTGACGGTGAACGGCACCCCCGTGGCTTCAGGCAGCGCCAGTGGACACATCCCGCTGACCATAGGGAGCAACAACGTCATCACCATCATAGTCACCGCGCCAGACGGATTCACGACGCAAACGTACACGCTCACCGTCACGCGCCTCAGCACCGCTCCCGTCAGGACAGATCTGACCAATAGCGGCAAACCGAACCTGCTATTCCAGAACGGAGGCAGCGGACAGCTTTATACATGGTTCTTGGATGGGAGTGGCGCGACGATTGACTTCGGCACGGGAGGCGGAATCAGGAGCACTGGTTACCTGTACACCGCCAGCTTGGCGGGTTGGCGGCTGGCAGGTGTTGCCGATGTGGATGGAGACGGAATCCCGGATCTTGTTTTCCAGCATCCTGCCACCGGGCAGCTTTACGCTTGGATGCTGGATGGCTCCGGCGCCTCCATCAACTTTGCCACGGGAAGCGGAGTCAAGGCCACGGGTTACCTTTATGGCGGGAGCCTCGCGGGCTGGCGACTCGCGGCGATCAGCGACGTGAACGGGGATGGCATCGCGGATCTCGTTTTCCAAGATGCTTCCACCGGGCAGCTTTATGCGTGGATGCTGGATGGCACCGGAGCCTCCATCAACTTCGCCACGGGAAGCGGAATCAAAAGCACCGGCTACCTGTACACTGGAAGCCTGCTTGGCTGGCTGCTGCATTGATCCGGCCGCCATGCTGCGTGCGGATCAGACGGGCTTCCGCGAAGCAAACCGAGGCCGAACTCTCCGCGGCCGCCGGTCAGACGGTGACGAAACCCAAAATATAATACAGCTAGCGACAGCGGGCTCACGAATTGTTAGCGTGAATATAACCAAATGTTGTTCGCCACCGCTGCCCTCCTGGGCGTTTCTTTCTTCACCCTCAACTAGAAGGACGAGGGACGGACTGATTATTCGCCATTCCGCAACAACTATCGCCTAGTATCTAACAGCAAAAATTCGTATCCTATTATTCGAACAAGTTACTCTGGTGATTCAGCCGAAACGGGGACTTTGAACTTTCGCATTTAGATACTAGTGTGGCAGCCGTTACTTTTCCCAGAAAGAACTACCCAGCGCCGCCGATGGTCGGCCCGCCGATGCAGTTGCCGTAGTGCGCGATGCCCGAGACGGCGCCCGCGAAGCGCGAGCGGTTCCACTGGTGCTGCGCCGTGTCGCCGTGAATCGGCCCGAAGCGCAGCGAAACGAAGTAAGCCGCCCACTTCTCTCGATGACACTGGCGGCAATCCAGCGGGAACACCGGCCGCGCGTGGGAAATTCCCCGTTGCCGCGGGCGGCGGGCTTGGGCATCTTCGCGCCATGAGCACGATCGTTGAAGCGGATGAGACAGGGACTCTGCGCCTGCCGGCGTCGTTGCTGCCGCATCCGGGGCCGCACCGGCGCTACCGGGTGGCGACGGGGAATGGGCGGGTGGTGGTGGATGAGGCGGCGGCGGAGCAGAGGAAGCCGACGGGCTTTGTGCGGAAGTGGGGCGGCTCGGCGAAGAAGCTCGCGGACGAGGGCGATGCGTGGCTGGCCCGCATCAACGAAAAACACCTGCGCTGAGCGTGAGGGTGTTGCTCGATGCGAACGTGGTGCTGGACTGCCTGGTGCTGGAGTCCACGGGCCTGCCGCGCGCAGGCAAGGCGGCGAGCGATCAGTTGCTCGATCTCTGCGATGCCGGTGTGCATCACGGGCTGATCGCGTGGCACACCCTGCCCATCGTGGCGTATTACCACGGGCGGCAGAACCGCGCGGAGGACACGGCGGCGATGCTGGATTCCCTGCTCGCGATGCTGGAAGTGCCCCCGGTGGCCCACC
>JANXSB010000046.1 GCA_025352865.1 Chthoniobacter sp.
CCGCTCGAAGCCCTGCCAGTCAGGATCTTCGGGCAGCCCCGCCGGATCGCTCGCGTCGTACGTCACGCCGAGCAGATCGCGGATCGTGTTCGCATATTCCGCGCGCGTCAGCTTGTGGAAAGTGACCCGCTCCGCCGTGGCCGCGCGCGCCGCCTCGGCCTCGTTGAGCTGCGTGGAAATCCACTCCACGGCGCGCGCCGCGTCGTCCGCCTTCGGCTGGTCTTCATCCTCCGGCGGCATCTCCGCGGCGCTGATCCGCTCCATGATGTCCGCCCAGTGCATCGCCACCGGCGGCGCGGCAAAATCGCGCGAGAGCGTATCCATCCGCAAATCGCCCTTCTGCTTTTTCTCCCCGTGGCAGCGGTAGCAGTGCTCCTTGAAAAACGGCTGCACCGCCCGCTCAAAATCCGACTCCTCCGCGAGACCCGCGGTCCCGCGCAGAAATGCGGCGGTGCCGATGAGCAGGACGGCAGTTTGAAACAAGCAGAGCATGGATGAATGAGGAGGCAGAGGAAACTACACGACACAAGCAACTGGCTGCCGAACCCTTGGAAAATTCCTGTGCGCGCGGGGCAATTCGTGGTGGTAATCCCAGACTCCTTCGAAGCCGCCTCATGAACTCCACCACCCGCTTTTTCCTCGCCTTTGCGCTGGCGCTTCCTGCCGCCGGCCGGTTCCGCGCCGCCGCTGCGCCGCCCGCCGGGCAGCCCACGATTTTTGTCTGCGGCGACTCGACGAGCAAAAGCCCCGCGCCCATCCAGGGCTGGGGCACGCCGATCACGAGCTATTTCGATCCGGCGAAAGTCACGGTCAGCAATGAAGGGCACGGCGGCAAATCGAGCCGCACTTATTGCGACGGCGACTGGCCGCAGGTTTTGCCGAAGATCAAAACCGGCGACTATGTGCTCATCGTTTTCGGCATCAATGACGGCACCACGCTCAACGGCATCGGCGACGAAACGCGGGAGGTCGCCGGGCAGACCGAGCACACCTACGGCTGGTACATGGCGAAGATGGCGACGGATGCGAGGGAGAAAGGCGCGCGCGTCTGGTTGCTGACCGTGACGCCGCGCGACATCTGGACGAATCCGAAGGCGAAGTTCAAAGACGCCGAGATCGTCAGCCAGGAGGCGGGTTACAATCCCGCCGACGACAAGATCGAACGCGGCACGGGCAATGGGAAATACACGCAGTGGACGAAAGACATCGGCAAAAAGCTGGGCGTGCCGGTGCTCGATCTGACCAATCTGCTCGCCGACAAATACGAAAAGATGGGCCGCGAAAAAGTCATGGTGAATTACAAGGATCACAACCACACGCTTCCCGCCGGCGCGGACATTGTGGCCGCGTCGATCGTCTCAGCCTTGAAGGCTTTCAAAAACAGCCCGTTCGCCGCGATGCTGTCGGACAAAGGGCGCGCGGTCGAAACCGCTGATGTGAAATACATCGCCGAGGCGCAGTAAGAAGCTGACCCGAAGTCGTTGAATCGGTTTGGTGAGCACGGATTGCACAGATTTCACGGATTTCTGATTCCTAAAATCCGTGTAATTCGCGAAATCCGTGGTCAATAGCCCTTCCGTCCCCAGCGTTCCTCTTCCCATGAAAATCCCCACCTCCCGTCTGCTCTGCGCCCTCGCGACCTGCGCCGCCGTCCCCGCTTTTGCCGCCGATCCGCCGCCAATCACCATCAGCGACGTTCCGCGCCACACCCAAGCCGGCCCGCCGCCCGCGTCCGGCAAGGGAATCCCGGCACCATTTCCTGCCAACGCCAAGCTGCCGACGCTCTGGCTCATCGGCGACTCCACGGTGCGCAATGGCACCGCCGGCGACGGCGGCAACGGCCAGTGGGGCTGGGGCGCGCCGCTCACGGCGTACTTCGACGCGGCGAAAATCAACGTCGTCAACCGCGCCGCCGGCGGCACGAGCGCGCGCAGCTTTTATGGCGCGAACTGGAAAGACCTCGCGGCGCTGATCAAAAAGGGCGATGTCGTCATCATGCAGTTCGGGACCAACGACGGCGGCAATCCCGCGACCTCCGTAGGCGAGTTGCGCGGCGTGGGCG
>JANXSB010000129.1 GCA_025352865.1 Chthoniobacter sp.
ATGATCGGCGTGCTGCTGGATGAGGCCGTAGGTGTGCGGCGTGAGATCCTCGCCGTACATGCGCTGGTAATGCGCGCCGGGGATGAGGTGCCACAAATGTCCGATGACCGTGTTGACGAAAAAGCCCTCGCCGAACTGGTCCCAGTCCATGCCCCACGGATTCGTCGTGCCGCTCGCCACGACCTCGAAAATTTTGCGCGTCGGATGATAGCGCCAGATCGCGCAGTTCATCGCCGTGCGCTTCGCGTCGGGCGTGCCGGGTGCGCCGATGTGCGAGGTGGCCTGGATGCCGTGGCGTCCGTAGAGCCAGCCGTCCGGGCCCCAGCGGAGACCGTTCGCGATGTTGTGCCGCACGGGGCCGGCGTCGAAGCCGTCGAGGACCACGACGGGCTTTCCGTCGGGGATGTCGTCGCCGTTTTTATCCGGGAAAAAAAGGAGCTGCGGCGCGCACAGCGCCCACACGCCGCCGAAGCCCACCTCGACGCTCGTGAGCCTCTGCGCTTGATCGTAGAAGACCGTGCGCTTGTCCGCGTGGCCGTCGTGCTTCGTGTCTTCGAGGATGATGATGCGGTCGCGCTGCGTGAGGTCGAAGCCCACCTTCGCTTCGCCGTACGTGTAGTTTTCCGCCACCCACAGCCGCCCGCGCGCGTCCGTCGCCATCGCGATTGGCTGCTGCACCTCCGGCTCGCTGGCGAAAAGCGAGACGTGAAAACCGGGCGGCGCTTTGATCGTCGCGAGCGCCTCCGCCGCGGGCATCGGCGAGCCTTCCTGCGTATTGACCGGCGCGGGAAAATCCGCCGCGCGCGCGGCTGCCGTGAGGGTGAGAAGCGCGAAGCCTGCCGTCCGCGCGAGCCGCATAAATACAGCCATCGCCGGTTACTTCACGTCCCCGACCTTGGTCAGCGTCGTCGTGATTTCCTGCTTGATCGGCACCTTCAGCGTGGCCGCCGGGTCGGTGGGGTTTTTCATCGTCATGCTCATCTCCTGCGTGAGCTGCGCGTCGCGCGCAAAGCCGAGCTTCGGGTCGAACCAGACCGTGCCCTTGAGCGTGCCGCCCTCCACCTTCATGCCGAGCTGCGAGAGCGCCTCGCCCGCCGGCGACGCGGCGTCCGCCTTCGCCATGTCGAGCGTGATCTCGCCCGCCGTCGTGATCTCGGCGCACGGCACCCCGCCGTGGTCCTTCATGCCTTTGAAAGTGTAGGTGCCTTTCACCGCCACCCTGCCCATCTGCGGCAGCTCCACGGTGGTCGCGTAGGGCCACGAATCGCCCGGCGCCACCGGCTTGCCGGGCATCGCCTGGAGCGCGCCCTGTTTCATCATCGCGGCCATCGACTCCTTCGTGAACATCTTCGACATGTCCATCCCCGGAACCAGCGAAGGCGGAAAGTTTTTCACAAACTCGTCGTAGTTCTCCACGTCGCTGATCTCGTCCGTCGCGGTCAGCAGCACCTTCAGTTCCTTGCCCACGGTGCTACCCAGCGTCTTCGCGAGCCCGAGCGGGTCGGTGCCCTCGCCGGGCTTCGCTGAGTCAAAGCCCATCTTCTGTCCGTTCATCTCCATGTTCATCGCCACGCGCTCGTATTTGATCGTCACCCGCTTGCGTGCGCCGTCCTCGTGCGCGCGCACCGCGAGGCTCATCTCCATCGTCGTCGTGGTTTTGTTTTCCATCTTCTGCGCGCCCATGTCGATCGAGGTGCTCTGCGCGGACTGCATGGTTTGAAAGTACTGCTTGCCCGCGATCCAGCGCTGCTTCAGCTCCACCGTGTCGGCGGAGAAAAGCGGAGCGGCGCTGGCGAAGAGGGCGGTGGCTGGGAGGAGGAGGCGGGTGAGTGGGTGCATGGTGGGTTGTGGGTGAGGTCGCGTGGGTAAGGCGGAAACGCGCGCGTGTCGAGCGGCATCGCCTTGTGCGCGGTTATTTCTCCACGGACGAAGCCTGTTTTTGGGCCAGGATTTCAGGATTAAAAGGATGGCACGGGATTGCCGTCGGGAACCCATCCCGTTCATCCTGTTCATCCTGCAATCCTGTCAAAAAAAACTGCGTTGCCCCGCCAGTGAGCGGGCAATTTTTTCCCCCCAAGACCCTCCCGGAAGCGTGCCCCCACCATTCCGCCCGCCGGGAAAAGCGGCATATACCCCACGCCCCTCTCCGCTTCGCCACCGCCTGCGAAGCCACTTGGACAGAGCACCGGCCGCTCGCAAAAATTTTCCCAAAAAAAATATGCCGGGCGCTTGACAGCCGGATGCCGCGTTTCGCAATCTCCGCGCCGGTTTATGCAGTTCCCTTCCCTCCACGCAAATTTTTCTCCGGTATCCGCGACCGGTTCGCACCTTCGCCTTTCCACCCAACCCTGATCCACCCGCCCAGCCAATCGCCGACCAACACCCACTCACCACCATGAAAACCACCGCACCCATGAAAAAGAACACGCACCAACCCGCCGTCCTCGCCACCTCCATCGCCGCCTTGCTCGGCGTCGCGATGTTCGGCCTCGCGCCGAAGGCGAAGGCGACGGTGTATTGGGACGGCTCAAACACGGTATCCAATGGCATCATCGATGGCGGAACCGGGACGTGGGGGCTTGGGGGGTTTACCACCAACTGGACGAACTCCACGGGAACGGTCAACACAAACTACAGCGGCGGCACCAACCCGGCTGTTTTCCAAGGCGCCGCCGGCACGGTGACGATCTCAACTTTGGTGGCTGACAGCCCCATTTCGTTTAGCGAACTGGATTTCGTCACCAGCGGATATGTCATCAATGGCGGTGGCACCGCCGCATCCATACTGGTGCTGAACAACGCGACGAACACGATCACGGTCAGCTCTCCTGGGACGGCAACGATCAATGCGCAGATTAGGAACGGTGCGGTCGGGGGTCTGACCGTGGGCAATGCGGGCGTCACCGGGACATTGATCCTGACCAATGCGGCGAACGACTATGCCAGCGGCACCACGCTCAACGGCACGGCGACGCTGCTCAACAACGCCGCCACGACCACGCTGGGCTTGGGCGCGCTGACCATCGCGGGCGCGGGGAGCACGTTTGGGACGAGCCTAGCGGGTGCGGTGACGATCAGCAACGACATCAATGTCAACGCCAACTTCAATCTGCAGAGCGGCGCGGGCGGGCTGGTCTTGAACAATATGAATCTCGGCGCGGCCACGCATGTGATCGGTAGCGTCACGCCCTTTCCCCTTACCACCTCCGCCACGATCAATGGCACCATCGCCGGTGCGGCGGGCACGGGTGTGACCTACGATGGGTCCGCCACCAGTATCACCTACGGCTCGACCGAGGTCAGCACGTACACCGGGCTGACGACTGTGCAGAATGGCGCGACACTGACTCTCAACACCGTCGGCATTAACACTGCCATCGTCGGCAATCTGACTGTCGGCAGCGGCGGCTTTGTGGTTTCGTCGCAGGGTGCGGAGATTGCCGATTCGGCCACCGTGACGGTGAATACCGGCGGCACATGGAGCATGCTTTCCCACTCGGAAACCATCGCGACCCTGAACAGCGGTGCCAACGGGGGCAACGTGGTGATGGGGAGCGGAGCCCTGACTGTCAACAACGGCAGCTTCAGCGGGAATATTTCCGGCGCGGGCGGCACCCTGACGAAGAACGGCCTCGCAGCCGACGTGCTCACCCTCAGCGGCGCCAACAGCTACACCGGCACGACGACGATCAACACCGGCACGATCAAGGCCGGCTCCGTTTCGGGGCTTTCCTTTGGGTCCGCCTTCAACCTCAACGGCGTCAGCAGCACGCTGGACCTTGGCGGATTTGACAACACCATCAACTCGCTCGCCGGCGTCGCGGGCAGCACCGTGACAAACAGCGGCGCGGCCACGGCGGTTCTCACCTTTGGCAATGCCGTAGTCTCCACGACTTTCGCCGGCAATCTTATCAATGGCGGCGGCACGCTCGGCATCACCAAGGTCGGCACCGGGGCGGAGACGCTCTCGGGCGTCAACACCTACAGCGGCGCGACCACCGTCAGCGCGGGAATCCTCCAGGCCGGATCGACGACCGCGTTCGGGACGGGCTCGCAGGTCGTATTTACGACGGCGGCAGGAGCAGGTTTGCAACTGAATGGCTTCAACAACAGCGTCGGATCGCTTTCGTCTGGTCCCGGTGCGATAAGCGTCATTTTCAATGGGGGCGGCGCGACAACCCCGGCGACCCTGACGATTGGAAGCGACAACTCGAATGCGAACTATTCAGGTTTTATTGGCGACAATGGATCGGTTTCAGGAGGAGGTGTTGTTTCCGCCAGTACTAGCCCGGCGAATGCGCTTTCAATCACGAAGATTGGAACAGGCACGCAGATTTTTTCGGGTGGGGGCGTCACCTTATACACGGGAGCAACGACGGTCAACGGGGGCACGTTGCAAGCGGGTGCGACCAGTGTATTTGGCATCGGCTCGAATGTGACGCTGAACAATGTGGGCAGCACGCTGGCGCTCGCAGGCTTTAGCCAGACCATCGGCTCCCTCGCCGGCGGGGCGGGAACGATCGTGACCAACAGCGCGGTGGGGGCCGCGACGCTGACAGCCGGCAACGCTG